>NZ_QXXA01000019.1 GCF_009911265.1 Senegalia massiliensis
AATTAATTATTCTACAAAGTATAAAAAATTCCTTTATAAATCGTATGACAATTACAGACTTTTTATGACAAATAAGTTATAAAATTTAATATTTTGATTTATATTGTTTATAATTAGATTTTATATTATAATAAGAAAAGTGGGGAAAATAAAAAATATGAGAGTGTGGTTTTATGGGGAAAGTAAAAGATGTTGAAGAGAAAATGACAGCATTAAAAAAACAGATGCACAAACTACTACATAAGAATGATTTTATAATTACAACGGAAATAATAGATATAAGTCAAGAACTAGATGAGGTTATATATCTATATCATAAAATAAAATCAATTGACATAAAAAAGAACCAGGACGAATAGTCCTGGTTTATTTGTTTTTATTTTTCCTATTATACATTATTTATAAAGGTGATTTCTTATTTTTTAAAATACTAAATATGGATAATATTTTTTATTTTTCATCATTTTTCATTATAGTTTTATCTAAAATATAAGATATAACTATATAGTAAAAAACAAAAATGACAAAATCATAAAAAGTTTCCACTGAAAAAAATGGTACCTCTCTATAATTAAATCCAGCAATTTTATATGTAATACGTTGTAAAAATAATGTAAGAATAATTATAATTACGTTCTTAAATGTTTTTTTCATATTTACCTCCTAATATATAATTATGTATATTTTACTACATAATAAAAAATAAGGCTAGAGATTTCTCTCTAGCCTTAAAATCATGTCATATCACTTTTATTATATATGGTAAAATAAGTATGATTTAAATTCTATAATATGGTAAGATGTATATAATGCTGTTTAAAAAATAAATGCTTATAAAACAAATTTAATTAATATATATATAAGAATAATTCAACTAAAGGAGTGATGAATTAGTGATAACAATTAAACGAGACTCAGGATATGTAGATAAAACTCGTGCATATAAAGTTGTCCTCGATGGAAATCAAGTTGGGAAAATAAAGGGGGGTCAACAAATAGAGTTAGATGTAACTCCAGGTAATCATCAATTGTATTTAAAAATTGATTGGTGCCAAAGCAATATTATTGAGTTTGAAATGAATGAGAAGGTTATTAATTTTGAATGCGAAAGTAACTTGAAAGGTAAAACGTTTTGGGTACCATTTATACATTTAATATACGTTATATTCAAAAGAAAGCAATATATTTTGCTTAAAATAAAAAGATAAGTTCTAAATTTTCAATGCACAGTAACATGTTGTTAAAGGCACTACATTAAAGTAGTATAGTAGAACTATTTGATTTATTTTTTATAATACTTAATTAATTATCAAAATAAGAATTATTGTTTTAATCAAAAAACAAGGCTAGAGATTTCTCTCTAGCCTTAAAATAATCCTAAATCAATATTAAATCTTTTATATTCATAGCTGCAACAACAGTACCATTATAAGTAACAACTACTCTATTACCTTTAACTTGAGTAACTTTGTATATCCTGCTATATACATAATCTGCTAAGCTTGTACCTTTATATGTCTTAGCACCTTTTTTAATTTTAACTTTACTACCTACTTTTATAGTAGGTTTTGAAATTACTTCTTTATTCTGCTCTGGAAGATATACAGAATACCCTTTACTTTTTAATTTCTTTGCCATATTTAAAGCATTATTAAAATCAGCATATGCCCCAACCTGGACCTTATACAAATCACTTTCTTTTACTATATAAGTATCAAATCCTTTTACCTTTAATACTCTTTCTAACCTTTCAGCATTTTTCTTGCTTTCAAATGCTCCAGTTTGTACTTTATAAAGGTTTTTCGTTTGAGGTTTAGAAGTTCCTTTATATTTAACTCCAAAATATTTGCATATAGCTTTAATATAACATTTAGCTAACCTATTATGATATGATTCTCTCTCACTACCAAATATTCTGTTAAAATCTTTATTTCCACCCATAAATCCATTTTCAGTTAACATAAAAGCTCCAGGTAAAAATCTAGTTTCTCTAGTAATAGCTAGGTTAGTCCAGATTTTAAATTTAGAGTAATGTTTCCCATTCCCATGAGTTTCTAATCCTTCTTTTTTAACTTCATCTATAAATAGATCTTGAATCTTTTTAGATTTAGGACTATTTGCATACCAAACAAAACTACAAATACCATTTACGATAGATTTTTGATTCCAGTTATGATGCCCATCTAAGTATAAATCAAATCTTGATTTTTTTATTTTGTTAATCCTGTCGTATAGAGTTTGTTTATCAGATACTTTGCCTGCTCTATCATCTTTAACAAAAATAGTATCAAATACATCACTATAATTATCCCTTAATTCTCTATATACTTTTTTATACATTAAATTCATATTAGCATCATGCTCTTGATACACTTTACCATTTTTCTTAACAGCTTTCCCACCTGTTTTCTTATAAGTATAGTCATTATGTCCTGCTGCTATGCCTATCCTCTTTTTAGCCATTATTTATTCCCCTTTCTTAGTTAGGTTATTTATAACTTTTATAAGTGGATCTGGAATATCTATTCCCATATATCCCACATTTTCAATAATGCTAATACTTTCATTTGTTATAAATCCTATTATTACTGCATTTCTAACTATTTCAGTTCCAACTAATAAATCTAATTGTGTAGCCATTAAAACTATTGTTAATGTTATGCCTTTTTTCAAAAGTCCTATCCAACCGGCAAATGAATTTATTGTTCCATTTTTGCTCTTTTTACTATTTTTAAATACTGCAGCAACAACAAGTCCTGTGAGATAATCTATAGCCATAAAAATAATTAGAGTTTGCAATGCAGTATCCCATCCTCCCAGTAGTGTAGCTATTGCAGTACCAATGACTCCAATACCAGCAAATATGCTATTTTTTATATTAATTAAATTTTCCATATTTTCACCTTGCCTTTCTACTTTTTGCATTAAAAAAACACCCTTCTAGGTGCTTACTTTTTAGTTAAATTATTTATCCTAATATTATATTGTATATTTGCTGCTTCATTTATCTCATTAACTATTAGTCTTACTACTGATATAGGTAATTTAGAATTATTTAAAGTATCTAAGATTTTACTTTTAGTTTCGTGTATTACCAAATCAATATGCTTTTCTTTTCCTTTGTTTTCTTTATCTTTTTCCAACTTAAATCACCTCCATTAATCTATTTATTTCTTTTTGTTGTTGCTTAGTTATATTATTTAATTGTTGTATTGCTACCGTTAATAATGATATCATACCACCAATATCCCTAGCTTCTTCTTCTACAACTTCATTTCCTAAATCTTCTTCACTAATTTTTATTCCTAATTCTTCAAATCTAGTAAAATTAATTCTAGGTGCAATTTCACCTGTAACTTCAGACTTTTTAATTTTAATTCTTTTCCTTACAAAGTCAGGCAACGTATTATGATCTAAGCTGCCTTTCTGATCACTTTTTATATTAACAATTTCAGAAAGTGCATCACCAATAAAAAATGGAGTCCTGTCAGTTATTGATTGGGCTGACATATTTCCAGTTACATAAACATCATCACCACATTTTACCCTTCCTCCTAAAGGATTTAGTCGAAGTTCACCTAAATGTTGAGCATAATGTTCTGCTGAATGACCTACTTGTATCATTGCTATTCTATCATTAGATGTTCCTCCAACTATAAAAGACAACGCATTATTATAGTTTTCAATAAGTAAATTGGAATTATATTTTGAGTTCCAAACATCATTTGAACTAGGTGTTGCATTTATTAAATCTAATGTTCTATTAGTTGTTCTATTAATATGAACAGGACTTCCTATATAACCATTTATATTCAATCTATCTTGTAAATCACAACCATAAGATACAGTGAGATTTTTTGTTATATAAAATCTATTAGTATTTTTTTGATACTTCCAAATGACACCATTACCACCCCAATCATACATTTGAACACAATTGTCATAGTTTTGAGTGCTTTCAAAGCCAATATTTCCATCTGGAAACCTGAAATATATTTTGCTTGGGTTAATATTATCACCAATATATATATGTTCTCTTACTACCATATTTTTAGAAGCCTCTATATTTCCTCCAACTTCTAATTCATAATTTCCTTCATGACTTTTCCCTATAGCTAAATTTTCAAAAGGAACTCCTACTTTAATTTTATCTTTCAAGAAACTTAATAAAGCTATTCCTTCAGGTAATTCCATTGTAATTGTTAACCAATTACTAAATTTATCTTTTATCTCTAAGTACACAGAAAATGATTTATCATTAGGATGGTCTCCTATAAACTCATTTAGATCTACATGCTGCCATATTCCATTTTTGTGAGAATTATTTCCTGTAGCACTAGTTGTAGATCCACTCTCTACGCTATACCTAATATATAATTCATTAATGTCATTACCATTAATATTTACTACTGACCTTCTTAATTCAGCATTAATATAGCTTGATTCTTCATAATTATTTAATCTATCAGCACTATAGTTTACAGGCTCTGGTTCATAGTAATTAATTACTTGTATAGTAAAACTTCTACTTGCCTTATTCCCTCTACTATCTATAACAGTTAATACTGCAGTTTGATTGCTAGATTGATCTAAAGGTCCCCAATATATTTTTTTGCCTGTTTCACTTGTCCCACTTGTTGCAATAGAGTATTCATTTCCACCTATACTAAGCTTGTAACTTTTTAAAGTTGCACCTTTTTGAGAGGATGCTGTTCCAGCAGTTACTTCTAAATAAGACTTATTTCTTAATATTAGTTGATCATTATTTAATATAGCCTGTACATTAGTATCTGTATCTTTATAGGTCACTCCATCTATACTAGGGTTTGCATTAACTATAGTAAGTTCTCCATATTCATAAGTAGTACCTTGTACAGTTCCATTACTTCCCCATTTAGATACAATCTTTAGTCTAGTATTTGATTTATTAGATTGAACTCTACCATTGTAAATCTCATTTAATTGAGTACTTGTAAAGTTAAATATACCTTTAGTAGTTACATTACTAATTCTAGCAATCTCTTCCCACCTTTGTTCATCATGCCAAAAATACAAGTATAAATCATGATACATACTTGTAGATTTTCTAGAAATGTTTATAGTTAAATTTCCATCTGTATCAAAATCAGGTTCATTTGAAGTGGATAATCCTACAGTAGTAATTGTTATAGTTCCTGATGTAGTCCACAATCCACTATCTTTACTCCTCACTCTTATTTTAACTGTATATCTAGTTCCTGGTTTTAATCCAGTTATATAAAAATAATTAGATGAATTATGAGTATCCTGCCAACTCCCTCCATTTAAAGAGTAGTCAACATTGTCTATAGTTTTATCTGTTGCATAATTTATTTTAAATTGTGTACCCCTTATATTATTTGCATATAATGAAGTTATCTTTGCATAACGAGGTATAGTAGTTAAATCCATTGTGCCAGATTTACTTGCATTTCCTGTAGCTACACCTGACCATGTGATGCTAACTTCTTGATAAAAAGATATTGCTACATTTTTCTTAGTTCCGTTACTATTATGATAAACTTTCGTTGTACCACTTGCTATGGTTTTAGTTCCACTTCCCCCAATAGTAGTGCTACCGCTTTTTACTGTTGTACCATTTATTTTTATGTTATAGCTTTTACTTGCAGATGAATATACTTGTCTAGGTCTATAAAGTTTTAATGAGTATTCTAATATAGTATAGTTTCCTGATATACTTTGAGATTTTTGAGTTACATATAACTTTACATACGGACTATAACTATTTATACCTGGATTCCATGTTAATGTTGCCAATTATATCACCTCCCAGTCCATACTATATCTAGAGAATTATCTGTTTGTACAAATTTAACAGGAGGAATAAATAATCCCTTCTCTTTTATCATAAGGCCCATAACTTCTGTAATATCTCTATTAAGAGTAAATATTTTTTTATTGTTATAGTATCCTGCAAATTCTTCAGGACTCATAACTGTTTTACCTTTTCCATCTATACTATATACATTTACACCTTTACCATCTATTTTGACATTAAGAGTATAAACTTCTCCATTTGATTGAGTCCAAGACTCACTGCTTTCACCTTTAACAAGCATTAGATCCGTAAGCTCTAAAGGAGATAATTCACTTATCCCAGTAGCTGTAATCTTAAGCTTTAAGTTTGTATTTTCTAAACTATCAAATTGCATAGAAAAATTACCATCGAATAATTCTCCTATATCTTTATTAAATACTTCTACTATTAGTTCATTTGTAGCTATGTCATAAAGTCCTATTAAAATAGTGCCTGCTTCAGTTTGCTTTCTAAGTTTACCACTAAGAGTATAAATATTATTTGAAAACAAACTAACCTCTTGAGTTAATTCTCCTGCATAGATTTGCCATCCATGCTTTGCTATTCCTTCCATTATCCATGTAGATGTTGCTGGAATAATTACAGTATTTTGCATTCTTTCCCAGAAGTTAAATTCACCATATCCTACACTATTTTTAATAAGATTGTTACCTCCACCAACTTGCACTGTATATTTGAATTTATCAAATTCTTGTCTGAATTCAGTATAGTTATTTTCCATTTCCTTTTTATCTTCTAAATAGGATTGCTGTGAAACTTTACTTTGTACTGCATCATCTAATAATTCCAAACTAGCTTTAGTAGTTACTACATTGGTCCTTATCTCTGCTATTTCTTTTTCTTGTTCTGTTTCTAAATATCTTGCTCTATTTGCAATAGTAACTTTATCTTTATTTTTTACATATAAATACTTTGTCTTTTTAACTATTCTTTGCTTTTCTCTAGTATTAGTTTCTTTTTCAACTAGAGTTATAATATCTCCAGGTTCATAGGATAAAATTTCATAGCCTGTATTTCTACTTAAATCTTCTACTTGTGCTTCATAACTTCTTAATGGTTTAGCCCACTCATCTAGTTTTTTCTGTGCATCATATCTAAGGTTATATACATCTATATATCTTTCATCTTTCCAGTATAAAGTTATAACTTTATCACTGTACTCATGATTTTCAACATAAGGTATACCATCATTTATGCCTTCTATACCTAAATCATTTTTACCTTTTGGAATTAATCTAGTAGCAAAATCATAAGTATCAGAGGTAACAGATAAGTCTTTTAAATTTATCTCATCATGAAAATAAACACCCTTATCAGTGCCTAACTTTTCTTCTATATAAATTCTTTTATTTACATTATCAAATTTAATTTCAGCCTTAAATTTATCTACTGCTTTTTTTATTAATGCTAGCTTAGTAGTATTAGTACCTGTTACAGTTCTTTTTATTGTCATAGAGGATATTACAGTCCATCCCATACCTTGTAATAGATCATCTATCATATCTTTAATAGTCATTGTTATATATGCTTTATTTTCTACATACTCAATTAATTCTTCTAAGTCATATTTACCTACTACCTCATACCCTTTACTCTTTTTATTCTTTTCCTTTATTACAAAGTTACCTTCTCTAGTTTTAATATATCCTTCTTCTTCTATAATTTCACCTAGACTTAAAGGAATCTGGAATAGCAAAGTATCTGTTATATTAACTTCTTGATCTATTCTAGTGTTATCAGGACCTTCTATTCCTCTAATGTAATTTTTATTCTTATCAAATATCTTTAACATATTCCACCTCCTTAAATCCATCTAGGTTTGTACTTTATAATTATATCTAAAGTATCGTTATCTACAGATATATTATTTTCTCCTGGTTCCAATCGAGGAAAGCCCCAAGAATCATAATCTAGAAATTTATTCTCTCCATTTTCAGTAATAAGTCCCTTCACTCCATCTAATATTACTGTATTATCTATAGTAAGGTTATTAAGAGTAATGTCTTCTCCAAATCCAGTTATATTTACCGAAGCTACATCTATACTAGGAGTAATTTCTACTATAGCTGGAGTAGTATCATTACCTCCTACAAATATAGTTAGATCATTACTTTTATTAAAATTTATTGTTTTTTCTTGTTCTTCTTCAATTACTTTCATTTCTATAGATATAACTTCAAATCCATTAACTTTATTTTTTATGTCATTATTAACCATAGAACCTCTATAAAAGTTAAGTAAACTTTTAAACTTTATAGTAGCTATGGATATATCTTTTAATAGATTACTTTTATTCATTTCAATTTCTTCAGGAGTTCCTTGAAACTCTATCTCTATCAGTACTCTTTTATATTTTCTTTTTACTTTTTCATCGATAATAGGTTCTAAACTATTATCATTCCATTCATTATTTATAGTAGTTTCAGAAGGATAAATAATCCTGTTTAATAATTTAGCATTATATTCTGTTATATCTTTATTATTTATATACATGTTTATCCTTCCCTCCTTTTATTTCTTATAGCTATTTCTTTTGATGTATATGGAGCTGTCGCTGTAGCAATTTCTTCTCCATCAATCTCAAAAGTGGCATGAATATCGCCTGATAATACTACCTTTTCATCAGTATCATCATTATTTGTAGTTACTACATTGTATTTCTTAGAATCATTAGTAGCAGTAATCTTTGTTCCCACATCAGAACTTTCTAAATCAACTGTAGCCTTCATTTTTCTAGTCAATTTAGACATTTCACTATCTACATCACGTTGTAACTCTGGCATACCTTTTTCAATTCCTACACCAACACCTAAAGTTATGTTTTCTCCTACTTCATCTCTCATTACACGTGAAGGTGAATGAATACCAAATTTCTTTTTTATCCAACCTGTTACATCACCAGCAAACCCACTTATTTTATCTAATATCCACCTTTTAACATTCTTGATACCATCCCATATTCCTTTAACTAAGTTTTCACCTATTTTCTTCATATTAGACCAGCTAAATTTATCTTTAATAGCTTTAATTGAGCCCTCAGCCATTTCTCTAGCGACACTAGCTGCCTTCCATGCCATATTTTTTATTCCACTTGCTATATCACTTATCAAGTTTTTACCTATTTTATTTGAACCTCTGAAAAAATCTTTAATACCTTCAACTACATTAAAAGCTATGCTTTTTGCAGTAGTTCCTATATTCCTTTTCATAGATAAAAGCCCATCTTTAATCTTTAAGATTACACCTTTACCTAAATTCCACCAATTATACAAGGTAAATACATTTACTATAGCCATTATTATAGCTGGAATGTTTTTAACTAAAGTAGGTATTGAGTCTATTAAGCCCTTTATAAGTGCTACTATTATCTTTACTCCTGTTGCAATAATAGTAGGTAACATATCATATATAGCATTAGAAAATTCATTTATTATTCTAGGTACTTCAGCTATTAGAGTAGGTAAATTGTCAATTATTCCTTGTGCTAAAGCCATTATCATTTGAAGTGCTGCATTAAGAATTAATGGTAGATTCTCTATTATTTTATCTGCTATCATTATTACAAGCTCTATTATTTTTGTCATTAAAGAAGGTATGTTTCCAGAAATACCTTCTGCTAATGCAATCATAATCTGAACTCCTGAATCTATAATAGTTGGCAAATTCTCCATTAAGGCATTTATAATTGTATCTATAGCACTAATAGCAATAGGTATCAACTCAGGTAACATTTCTGCTATTCCTGTTGCTAAATTAGCTATTAATTCTATTCCTAATACCAATACTTCAGGCAATATCTCTAAGAATGAACTTATAAATGTTTGAATTAGAGTTATTGCAGATTCAGATATTTGTGGTAAATTTGCTCTTAAGCCTTCTAATAATGAATTTATTAGATTAACTCCTAATTCTAGTAGTTTTGGTGCACCTTCTGATAGTCTAAGTAGAATATCAGCAAGTATTTCTCCTATAACTTCTGCTGCACCTTCAAAACCATTTGGAATTTCTTCAAGATTATATCCGAACATTTCAGCACTCATGCCTGATTCTTTCATAGCTTGCTTAATGTCATCATGAGCTGTTAAAGTGCTATTTATTTTATCAATATATCCTGTAAGAGTTTCAACTACACCTTTTAAGGGACTATCCATATCTTCATATATAGTTATTCCTAGACCCTCTAAAGCAGATTTCATTATTTCTATTTTGCCAAGTAGATTATCATTCATAGTTTCAGCCATGTCAGCAGCTGCTCCATCTGCATTTGCTATATAATTAGATAATTCATCAAATCTTTCACCACTATTTGCAAGTAAAGCATTAGCACTTTTTAAATCTACTTTATTAAATATAGAATTTAAAACTTGAGTCTTTTCACCTTCTGTCATACCTACTAATGATTTATCTAAATCTTTAAATACATCATTTAAAGGTCTTACGTTTCCTTCTGCGTCTAAAACTTCTAGTCCTAATTCCTTCATTTTAATAGCAGCTTTATCTGTTGGGGCAGTAAGAGACAAAATAATATTTCTTAAAGCTGTTCCACCTTCTGCACCTTTTATACCATTATCAGCAAGTATTCCTAATGCTGTGTTAAGTTCTATAGTTCCACCAGCTAATACCTTAGCAGTACCACCTACAGTAAGTATAGCTTCACCAAGTTGTGAAACGCTTGTATTAGACTTCTGACTTGTCTTAGCTAGTTCATCAGTAAAACCTTCTAACTGACTCATTTCTAAACCCAACGCACTCATACTGTCAGTAACTAAATCACTAGCATATGCTAAATCTAATCCTCCAGCAGCAGCCAAATTTAAAACAGTAGGTAATGCTTTTACAGATTTTTCAGCATCATATCCAGCAAGTGCCAAATAATTTAAAGCTTCCGCTGATTGACTTGCACTAAATTGAGTGGTCTTTCCTGCATCTTTAGCAGCCTTCTCTAACATTTTAAAGGATTTATCACCTTTATTTATTTCATCTACAGTTATTCCCATAGTCGCTGCCACTTGACTCATACTAGCTTTAAAATTACTTCCAACTTTTGCAGATGCAACACCTATGCCTACTACTGCTGCTGTTGCAGCAACCATAGAAGCAGCTACTGTTTTAGCAGCAATGCCAGCAGAACTTTTTAAAGCACTAACACCCTTTTTAAAGCCTTTTTCATCTATCCTGGTGTCAAAAATAAGAGAACCATCTTTTGCCATACTCTCACCTCGCTTTCTAGGTTTGAATAACGGCTCAATGGCTCACAAATTATTCTATATTTATTTCAATTTCTTTTTTGCAATTTTTACATTTTATATATATTTTTTTGCTTTTAGCATTCTCATTATATTTTAGTATCTTCTGGTTACAATGAGGACATCTATACCATTTTTTATTATCTTTCACACTAAATATCACCTCATTTTTTGCATAGAAAAAGCACCCTATCTAAGAGTGCTATATTATATCTATTAATGTTTTACAAATTTCATTTATTTTATCTCGTATTCTTCTCTACCTATTTCTTCTCCAGCAATCCCTTGATTAGCTACTAACGTCACTGGAGTTTCTAAATCATCTAATTCATAAGCAATAGAGTTTTCCACTGTGCCATCTTTTTTGATTGCTTCTGATTGAGAGTCTAAGTGATTTTCATCTGGCAATGAGCCAACTTCTAATTCATTTATTGCATTTTCATCATTATCTTGAATAGCAGTAAATACTGCAATCCATGCTGTTAAAGGATCTATCTCCTTATCAGTAAGATTTGTTGTTTCATACCAAATAGCGAATACTGGTTTTTCACCATATTCATTTCCAGCTTCTCCTACTGGTATAACTTTAGTTTCTTTAATTTTGATTTTTAGATCTTCAATTTTCACTTCGTTGTCTTTAAAGTAAACATCATTCTTGCTTTCATCTTTGTTTTCTTCTGCATCACTTTCTTGAGTATCTACTGAAGTATCTTCTGTATCTTCATCTTTAGAGCTATCTCCACAAGCTATCAATGAAAACGTCATTAATAAAATCATGAATAATGCTAATATTTTTTTCATAATATCCCTCCACAAATATATTTTATGTATCTACTTAAATATATCAAATAGAGGAATATTTTTCAATTAAAATATAGACGATAATACATTGTCAAAGTCATTTTCTTTTTCTTCTTGTGTCCTATTGTCAGGTAAAGCATATATCTCTTTCATTTTTCTATAATATTTTTTATCATTATCACTCATATCACTGCTTATAGTTATAGACCTATAGCCCATAATTTTAGATATTAGATTATCATCTTTTAAGCTTTTAAACATAGCCTTGAATTTCCACCAATGAAGATGTTCTATATCTTGCAAATCTATTCCATATTGATCTAAAAAAGCCGAATATATATATTCATCATCATGTCCAAAAGAGTATATATTATCAGCTTTTTTAGAGTTATTATTTGCATTTTCTGTATTATTAGAATTACTTATATCATCTTCTTTTCCACATTTATAAAACCAAAGTATCTTTTCAACTGCCTTATTTAAATTATCAGGAACTTCTTCATAATATAAATTCAAAGCCATTTTTAATTTTTCATCTTCTGGAATAGAATTGTCTTGCATTAGTAATTCAAACATCATACTAATTCTAAAACAAGTATTTATTTTATAATCTATTCCATCTATTTCAACTGTATCAGGAACTAAATCAATTAAAATATTCATATCTATTTCTTCTTATTTTTATTACTTCTTCTTTGTGCTCTATTTGGAGAATAAGCCTTAAACTTATTATCCATATCTGCTTTAACTTCTATATTAATAGAATTTATTATATTTAAAGCATCAAATAAATTTACTTTTTTTCCTTCAAATATTTTTTTGCTAGCACTTTCACCTAATATTTTATCAATAGTATCAAGACAAAACTGTATAGTCTCTTTCAAAGCTTTAATATAATCCTTATTTTCACCTATGTCTTCTGCCTTTTTTTGAGCTTCTTCACTAAAGTTTGAAACTTTTTCAAGCAATTCAGGATCTCCTGTATTAAGTGTAAAAACATGTCCTGCTATATCTAATTCTAAATCACTATTTTTAAGTTCTATTTTCTTAGCCATTATTTAACATACCTCCTTATATACCTGCTCCATCTTCAACAAATGTACAAGTTTCCCAATTATCAGTAGATGTAGCTTCACCAGTTATCTTTTGTCCTTTAACTTTAAAAGTACCTCCATAAGAATATGCTTCTAATTTATCCCCTTCAGTTCCTGGAACTAATACAAAATCTCTCTTAGTTGCTACAAAACTATCTGCAGTAGCTCCTGGTTTACTTAAATCTACTGATAAAAGAGTTACTATTGCATCTGCTCCAATTTTTTCACCATCTATAATATCAACTAACTTGCTATGAACTTCATCATTTTCCATCTGATCAAAATTAAACTCTACTGAAGTTGATATTGCTACTACATCAGTAGTTTCTTGGTCTAAATCTACATATTGCCTTGTATATTCTTTAGGATTTTTTGATTTAGAAAAAGCAGTAAATGCTTTCATTCTATTAAAAGTACCAGATGTTCCTTCCATAAAACTTAATTTTTGTGACCTCTTAACTAATTTCATATTTAAAACCTCCTATTTATCTTCATAATATATTAATCTACATTGAATTTGATATCTTGCTGTATCTTCTGTAGATCCAAATAAATAACCAGAGCTCATTGCTTCTATTGAGTCTGATTCTTTGTTACCTTCTAATAAAGGTAATTCTCCTAATTCTGTTTTTGTATCTAACCATTCAGAAAACTTTTCATAAAATCCACTGTTCTCTATATTCTGCAATACATCAGGGCCATAAAACTCTCTAGATCCAAATACAAATACATATTGTTTTAGTTTTCCACCATCTACATATTGTTTTAATATAGAATCAGTAGGTATACTATCAATAGTATATTCTGTTGCATTAGGTCCTAAAAAATCTACATTTAGTTTTGCAAATTCATCTAATAAAGGACATACTGATATAAAATCTCTTATTTTATCTATAATCAATTTATCACCTTCTAGCTCCAGCTATATCAATAGCTCCATTTAATATAGTTTTTTTATTATCTATTTTACTTCTTTCAAAAAAGTAAGCACCACGCAATGGAGCTCCACTAAAATTAAATTGTGGATTATAGTACATTCTTCTAGCATAAGGTGTTCTATATACTACTTCACCACTACCAATTTTAGTATTTCTTGTACCACTTTCCTTAAGCTTTCCATCTCTAAAAGGTACATATTTATCAGTAAGCTTTAAGACTTCACTATCTACATACCTTTGTACTCTTCCCCTTGCTTCAAGTCCTCTACCTATTAAAAGTACATTTAAAGCAGCCATTTGAACTTTACTATCAAATCCTATTCCCATTACTTAGCACCTACTTCCCAGTGTCTCATTCTTAAACTTCCAAAATCTTTAGTATCTACAGATGTTATAGTATAAGCATCATAATTCTTATCTAATTCTGATAATTTGCCTGTTATCTCAAAATCAATATCACCTTTTACAACTCTATCACCCTCTTGAAGTGTAAAATAGTTGGATTTATCGATTAATTTTTGGAATTCTATTGGATTTTTATATGTTTTATTGGAATCAACACTAAAAGGAATAACTATCATAGCTTCATCAGCATTTTCCATACCACTTTTAATTGTATTTACTGCTTTTTTATTATCAAAGAAAACTCCTTTTAAGACTGTTCTTTGATACTTGTCTAATCTAGAAGCCTTATCAAAATACTTATTATATATAGTTATATCTGCATTTGTTCTCATGCTATACACCCCTATATAATAATCCAGTATGAGCTAGATATTTATATATAATCTTCTTTTTCTTTTTATCTACACTATCTTTCTTATCTGTATTATAAGATACAGAATAGGTTCCTACTGATTCACTTGCTATTTCTTTATCATCAGATTGCGATAATTTGTATAGATAATCTATAAGCTCACACAAAGCATATTTAACATTTATGTCACTATAATTAGATCTATTAAGTGTATAGTATTTAACCTCACTCATAGCTTGAATTAAAAGCATTGGAAATTCTTCAGAAGGTGCTTTACCTCCATATTCCATTTCATAGAATTTATAATCCATTTTACTCATCCTTTATTGCTTTAATTAATTCCTCTTTATTCATACTTGAGTAACCTTTTATTCCTTCTTGTTTTGCTTTATTTTTCAGTTCATCAAGTTTCATATTCTCCAGGATAACTTCCTCTGACTCAGACTCTTTTTTTCCCAAATCTTGTATAAGTTCAAATAAATCATTATTCATATCTTTTTCTTCTATTTCTAATTCTTCACCGACTTCATATCTTTTTTCACGATAAACTGGTGTTTTTACTTTAACTAGATACATACTCATAACATTTCACTCCTTATATTTAAAATAAAAAGACAAGGAAATTAATCCCTGTCTTTATTGATGTACAGTTGCAATAAACACTTCATCTATGTTTTCAAATGAAGGTAATGTAATCATTGATACTTTAGTTGATACATTCACTGGATCTGTTTCCTCAGTAGTTGTTATTGCCATACCTTTATTAACAATAGATACTTCTGCTTTATTACTAGTCATTAAGTCAGATTCCTCAGGAGTAGTACCAAAATAAGTATTACCTAAGTTTTTATCTGGATATAGAGTGAATTTATCATCAGGGAAGAATTGTTTAGTTTCTCCACCTTCTGCATATCTTCTATTATAAACTGTGATTGTCACATTAAGTTTACTTTCTAAATATTGAACTAACATTTTATCTGTCATTATAATATTCTGTCCACCAGCTGGATTCATATCTAATTTAATCTTTTTATTATTCATTAGATAGTTCCAAACCTTCCTAGTACAGATTGCTTTAGTAGGCTCAACTCCTGTATCATCTATAATTACATCTTTCCATCTTTGAATATCTGCTACTGGATTAGAACTCTCTAAATCACTCCACATTGCAGTAGATATTAAAGCTTCTTTATGATTTGAATTAAATTTATAGTCATAATCATAAATAACCCCATCACTTACAGCTGATATCTTACCATCTGACAATAGCTGCATTCTCATTCTTTCTTCTTGAGCTTCAGCACCATCTAGTAAAGTTGTAGTATCATCAAATATTTTAGTCAATATTAAATCAATGTAATCTTGATTTCCACTAGCTATTATTTTATTAAGCTCTTGTCTATCCTTCTCTTTAACTAGCATACTCTCTTTAAAGAAAGGCATTTCAGTTTGTATTTCTTGAATGCCAATTCTATCTCTTATATCTGATTTCGCATCAAATGCACTAGCTTTAAGTACAACTGGTACCCCCTTCGAACCTTTAATCCATCTTAAATCTAATCCCAGTTGTTTTTTTCTTGGGAATAATGACTGACCAAAATATTCAGTTTTGTTATCCTTAGAAGCATTGTAATATGTTCCTATTTCTTTAGCCTTTATATAATCATATATACTTAAAGTCATAATCTATCAATCTCCTTTTCTATACAGTAAATGTTATTTGTTTTAATGCAGCTTTAGCATCTGCAACAGGTGCTTTTGGTAATTTGCTTAACTTAATAAAACCATGTATTACCATAGATCCTGCAGCAGGTCCATGAGTTACATCCACATCATAAAGTAATACTCCTTCAGCATCTACTCCTGCTCCTGCACTTCCAGTAGCACCACCTTGAGTATTTTTTTCTACCACTATTTCTCCATCATTTTCTAATCTAGGTGCTATTTTACCACCTATAATAGTACCAGCAGGAACTATTTTTTTACCATCTACTAGCGATATGTTTTCATCACTAACAGTTACTGGTATTCCTACATAATGATCTAATACTCTTAATATTTCTTTATTGTTTGTATAATTATTTACTACAAATTTACTCATACTCTATACCTCCTAATTTTCTTTAACTTTTCTTGCTAATCTTGCACCTAAACTTTCAGATTTGTCATTCTTATTGGTGTTTCCAGGTCTAATAAATGTAGATGAAGATGTAGTTTCTTCTGATTCAAATAAATAATCATTTTCTTCTTTTAACTTTTCTAGTTGATCATTTAAACCTACTATTTCATCTTTATTAAGCTTTAGACCTTCCATATCTAATAGAGCTTTTACAGCTTTAATATTTTTAGCCTTAGCACCACTTAAAGCACCTTCAAGCTTATGTTCAAACTGTAATTTTTCCATCTCTTGCTTAGCTTTATTTTGTGCTTCTTCATATTTAGTTTTATATTCATCTGCTGCAGCTTTAATTTTTTCAACATCCATTTCCTTAAATTCTTCTATTTGTTCATTAGCTGCTTTTAATTGCCCTTGCAAGGTTTCTAATTCTGTCTCCTTTGTAGATAAATCACCTTTTGCTTTTTCAATATCTTTACCATTTTCGGCCATTATTTTGTCTATTGATTCTTTTTCTAATCCTAATTCTTCTAAAAACTTTCTTTCCATTATTCATTCTCCTTTCAATCTACGCTTATTTACGTGAGTTGCTTTCACTTGATTTCTATTAGTTACGCCAATAGTAAGCATAAAAAATAAGCCTTTTTAATGTCTATTGCTTAAAGACAATTTCAAAGTTGGCATTAAAAAACCACCCATCAATTTAATTTGATTAAGTGGCTTATATTTTAATACCTTGTTTTTGAAATTCTGCTCTTAGAACCCCTTGGTAATCTTCAACTAACTCCCATTTCCCTCCTTTAGAACTTCCATCTAATGGAGCTGGGTTTCTCATAGAATATAAATAATCTTCCTCACTATCATCTACAATTCTTACTAAATCATCTTTTAAAACTTCAACAACATCATATAATATACCATCAGATAAACTTAAAGCACCAAAGCTTTCTCCTATATATTTTATTTTTCCAATGGATTCCATTTCTATATATTCATCTGTTTCTGACTGATATACTCTTATAATCATTTATTATCACCTCTATACTTCAACTTTACTTCATATTGTTTTCCTTCTAATTCATACCAATGAATATCAAAAATAAACTTATCTGATTGTATTTTACCTACTTTCTTATCCCAATCTTCTGCTTTTCCACCGTATGTTTTTTCTAATCTAAACCTATCTCTCAATTCCTTATTGCTATTTTTACCTGCTATAGTCTTAGTATTTTTAAAGACTGTATTAGTAGGAATAAATCGTTTTTTGCCTTTCATAACATATGAAAATTGTTTTTGTAAATAATCTCTTTCTTTTCTTTCTGCCCAAACACTCTTACTGCTTATACTTCTATTATACCCATAAACCCCAGTTCTATCAAGCTTTTGTCTTAGTTTTGCTTTTCTACTAAAATCTTTATATAGTTCTTTTTGTCTTCTTAACTTAATACTTGCAGCAGTAAAATCTTCTTTAAGTCCTGCAGCATCATATGCTATTAAATTTCTTTTAGTCTTTTTAATCTGCCTTCCTATATATCTTTGTTTTTGTGAAGCTTCATAAGCTGTATATACTTTTCCATCATATTCAAATGGAGGAGGATCTATATTATCTAAATCACTCTGTAAATAAGCGGGCTTTGATATTCCTTCAAAATATGGAAACCATCCATGTCTACAGTTATAACCTTGAAATCCATCACCAGAATTATATCCTATATCATCTAATGTTAAATAACCAGGTTTTCCACTTCTAGATACAATTTGACCTTGCCATTCTTTATGACTTGGTCTTGCACCACTATGAGCAGTAATTTCCATTAAATCTTGATACATCATATCAGCATTCATCTCTGACATTCTACCTGTTATTTGAGTAACTCCTGTCATAACAGTCATTCTTACAGCACTATCAATATGATATTTTCTTCCACTATTATAATCTATAGTTCTTATTCCACTATCAGATAACTTTTTAACTGTATTTTTTAGAACTGTATTATAATCAAATGCATCACTTCCTAACTGAAATACTGCATAATCTAAAGTGTCTTTATAAAACTTATCTAAATCTTTAAACTTACCACCATCTACAAAACCTAATGTATTAGTTATGTTTCTTAATTCTCCTTTAGTTTGTTTTATAACTCCAATTATAAAACTATTCATCATAGGATTGTCATTTATACCAGGTAAAGTCTTACCACCTAGTTTATATAACTCCTTATCATTTTGATAAGATAAGTAAGAACTATTCTCTAATAATTTTTCTACTTCTTTTTCACTTTTATCTATACTTTTAGCTATTTCCTTTTTAATATCAGTTAGTTTATAACCCATTTTAGCTAATACATCTATTTGATAATCAGCAGTTTCTGTAAGCTCCATACCTTCTGCTATCCTTCTTGCAACATCAGCTATTACCTCTTCTTCTAACTCTTCAAATATTCTTATTATATTATCAGGTAATCCTTTTAAATATTTAGGTGTTAGCAATTTATATCACCTACTCTATGCCATCATCTGGAACTTTATTATTATTCATATTAGGTAGCATATCTTTAGCTTGATCCTCTGTAACTCCATATCTTTCCATTAGATACTTTTCAGGTTTAATCAATCCTGCTGCAACTTCTTGTAGCATTATAGCTTGTTCTGATTTACTATCAATAATAATACTGTCATCAAACTCAAAACTAACTTCATATTCCCCTTTGCCACCTAATTTATCATTATCAGCAAGATAATTCATAGCATATAGTAACTGCTCTAGGCTTACTCTTAAGGCCTTTTGTATATCTACTACAGTAGAATAAGATCTTTGTTTACTAGCTTTTATTTCTTCTGCTGTTTTTTCTATTAATTCAATATCACTTAAAGTACCATATGCAAGTCCACAGTTAAACTCAACTCTTTTAAGTAGTTTATTTAGTCCATTGAATAAAGGCTCATCTCTAATATCAGGATTAAATAGTTTATAAAAATTTTCATCTTCTGTATCTAAGCTTCTGAATATTCTCTTTTTACCCTTAGGTAATTCTCCATTATTAATCATATCTATATTTGCATCTATAGCTAATTCTGTTCCTTCATATTCCCAAAGTATTTTAGTATACTGCTTATCTATTTCTTTCATAATATTTACTGCTTTAGAATATACTGATACTCCTAGATTACTTTTACTATCTATACTATTAGCTAATGGCATTTTAAAGTAAGCAAATAGAGGTTTTTCTACGTTCTTAAGGTTTACTTCTGGTATTATATCTTTCCATGCTTCTACTTCTGTAATCTCTATTTCTTTACCTGCTTCGTTATAGCACTTATTAGATATATAATAAATACCATCATTTAATAAATGATGGTATTCTAATCTTGTATATTTCTTATTCTTTTCTATTGTTGTATCTGGAAATATTGCAGCTATTAAATCTCCACTGGAACTAAATTTAACTGGATAAAACTCTCCTTGTTGTATATAGTCTACTGCTATATCTTTACCATCTACAAAAGGTTTAAATATAATTCCACCTTTAGCAGCTGCATATTCAGTATTTACTCTAATCTTATCTATAACTTTTTGATATTGATCATTTAAGTATGATGCTCTTTGCGATTTAATTTTAGATTCGCCTTCTTTTTTACCTGTAACTTCTGATTTCATTTCTATCGTTACAAGTCTAGCTAATTCACTAGCAATACTAGAAGATATATTAAGGCTCTGCAAATCTTCCTCTTCTAACCAAGGAGGATTATCTTCATACATCTGAGTCCATAATTCAATAGCTTTAGTCATTTCATCTGATATGTCTATATCTACATCTATATTATTTTCTAAATTCTTATTAGGAAATATCTTACTCACCACCTTGCTTATTAAACTCTTTGTTCTCTCAAACAATTCATCACCTCATTACTGATTAATAAATCTTTTAGCATCTCTTTCAATGCTATATTCTAGTGCATCTAATGTATCTATATCACTTGTACCATCATCAAGTCTTTTAAGTTCATCAGTTTCACTGTCCCATACTGCATTCGTAAGAGCATCTTCTACAGTTTCAGCATTTTGGGTATAAGAAAACCTCCCTTGTGCCATAAGGGAAGTTACAAGTCTAATTCTATCTACTATAGGTATTTTCTTTGAATCTCTTATTGTAATATTTAATCTTTCTTTTTTAGCTACATTCTTAAATCCTCTAATAAGAACTTGTTCATTATTATCTGGATAAACATAATTTACTTTACCATACTTATTTATAATCCTTTTTACAAAATCTATAAATAATTGATTTAATCCATCTGGATCTACATCTGTTTCATATCTTTCACTCTCTAAAATAACTACCTCTTTATATCCTCTAGTTATTCCAGTAGCAACAAAGGCATGTTTTGATTCATTACCTCCAAAATCTATGCCTATATTTATACTCATATAATTTCTTTTAGCTTTGTCTGTTCTGTATTTCTTAGGATTAGTAGCAAACTGTCTATATATAAGACCCTCCGCTATCATCCTTTTACCTATTATATCTCTTTGATACCATATAGAATTCTTATCATATTGACTTATTATTTCAGCTATTCTTTGTTCAGTTAGATTGATATTATCAAATATAGTAAAGTGTTGATAATTATAACCACCAACTAATTCAGCTTCTTCTTGCTTTTTCTTATAAAGATCTATATATTCAGTGTAAATTTGATGCTTAGGTTTAGAAGGGTTTAAATCCCAAAATATCTTTCTATTCTTAGCCATAAGTTGTCTATTAAAAGCTTCTTTAATAGTATTATCATGGTGTAGGTTAATTTCTGTTGCTATCCACATTCCATAAGAGTTACCCCTTATCTTTTTAAAACTATCGGCTTTAGCTCCACCAGCAAATATAACAATCTTTTCTCCAGTCATTGTTTTAACATAGATACATTCATTGTCTTTAAACTTTCCCCAACGACTTCTACCTCTAAATATATACTCTAATCCAAATCCATTAGCTTCACCTATATTTAATTTAGCATTTGCAGCAGTAGATCCAGTTGCAAGATGTATCTTATCTGGTGTTCTTTCAAGTTCCATAGCAAAGGCAAAAACATTATCTATAGTTTTTCCAGCTCTTACTGCTCCTTCAGCAACGTTTATAGTGTTATATTTACAATTTCTTATATATTCTTTGTGTTTCTCACCAAATCCCCAGTTTATAGTTTTTGTCTTAGTTATTGCCATATATATCACCATAAACTTCTGATAAATCTTCTATATCTGTACTAGCACCAGTAATCTTATTGGTATCAGCTTTAAGCTTTTCTATTCTAGCTTTTTGTTCTTCTGTAGCTAAATCAGTTTTAAGCATTTCTTCATACCTTTTTATCATACTTCTAAGCTCACCCATTGCTCTGGATTGTGCTTTTAAAAATGTTGCTTGCCTATCCCAACTAAATTGAAACTCATACTCTTCTTCTATAGGTAATTGTTCTGATTCATCATCTATTGTTGCTATTTCATATTTAGATTTTTTAAGTTCTTTTATCATTTCTTCTTTATCCTGGACATACATAATTCTTTGGCTTCTTATTATTGCTGCATATTGTATTTGTATGTTTTCCCATAAAATATCTAATGGATTCTTAACTTTTATCTCCTGGATAAGATCTAATGTTTCACCAGGAAGATACTTTGAAAAGAATCCATGTTTTTCTGCATTTTTATTTTTAACAGGTGCTCCATGACCTGCAGCATTTTTATTATTTAAGGGCGCACCCTTTTTACTTTTGTGTGCACCCTTTTGCTTTTTCTCTTTAGCCCATCCATATCTTTTAACCCATGATTTTATTGTATTTAAACTTACATCATATTTATCTGCTAAATCCTTATATTTCATACCTTTAATGTAATCTTCTTTGGCCATATCTTTTGTATCTGGACTTCTTACTCTTGCCATACCACCACCTCGATTGCTATATGCTTTTGTTTGTTTTGGATATAAAAAAACACCTACCTAAGTAGATGCGTATGTATTATAATTCAATTTGCCCTGTTTTCTTTTCTCCTTCAGGTTTTTGAGGTTCATATTTTTTTAATTCATCATGTAATGTTTTATATTCCCAATTTTCCTTCTTACTTGAAAACATAATTTGTTTTTCTTCTCCATTACTTTTATATCCTATAATCAGCTTTTTTTTAGTCTTTGTTTTCTTCTTAGTTCCAATACCACTCATACCACCAACAACAGCTCCATCTGAATCGTCTAATAAATGCCCTATCATTGCTCTACCTACTACAGATTTATCTTTTTCGTATACTTCAGTTACTGTAATATTTTTTACATACTCAAACTTATCCATATCTAATACTATTGCATTTTCTTTTTGTTTTCCGAGTAATAATTTACCCATATATAATTTATTTTCTTTAGGATTCAATTCTATAGATGTTCTTTGACCTTTTTCTATATTAGGTAATCCTTCTAAATGATGTAATTGAACAAATACTTTAGTTTTTTTATTTCTCTTTTCTCTATATTTTTGCTTATGTTCTTCATTCTTTTTATTTAATTCTTTTATCATATCAAAAAATCCCATAATATTATACCTCCCTTATATATATTATTATAATATATGGAGGAAAATTTTACTAATATTATATTATTTAAAATTGCATTTGATAATTGTTTTCTCATCTCATCATCTAAAATAAAAAGACACTCTATTGAGTGCCAAAGTTATATACTTTATATTCAATATTTATCTATCATCTTTGCTGCTTTTTCTTTGAATCCATTTTTTCCATATTCAATTTTATTAATCAAATCATATATTTCTTCTCTTAATTTTTTGATATTAGTATATAGATATCCATCTTGATTATATTTAGTTAACTCATAAATATTTCCATTCTCCAAATGAATCATTATGTTTTCAATATTGTTTAATTCATGTGAATACTTCTTTATTATATCAATTTTTTTATTTGTCATCATTGACACCTCTTTTCTTAAGAAAAACAGATATATTAATTAGTTGTTTCTAAATATTCATTTACTAACTCTAAATGATGCATAATTGAAAGTTTCTTAACTACACCTAGTCCTGAGTATTTACTTTCTTTATACAGTCTTTTGAACTCTTTTAATCCTTCTGTTTCTTTTATATTCCTATTATTACTCCATTCTATAAGTTTTTTTAGTGCTTCACCAAACTTGCCAGCTGGATCTTGAATATCTTCATTAGAATTTGATACAAAATGTCTAATTCTTAAATTAGATTCATCATCAAAGTAATGTATATGTATAGCAACAGCAAAAGGTGCAAATCCTGTATCTTTATATTCTGATCCTACAACAGAGAAGTCAGAAAATCCTATATACCCATCATCTTTAAAGTATATATGATCATCAGAAAAAAATTCATCTTCTTTTTTTAGGTAATCAATATTTCTAGCTCTTTTATTGAATTTATCGTCTGATATTACTCTACTATCTTTTATTTTTCTTCTAAATGAACTTTCATCTTTTATTAAAGTATACTTAGGTTTATCTTCGCAAAAATATTTTTCATATGTTTCTAAATAATCGATATCATTTATACATACTATTATAGAGTCTAATTTGTCATTAATTTGTATTTGAGGTATTTCCTCTTCAGAATCTTCATTCATAATATATGTCTTAATAATATTCTCATCATTTAATAACTCTTTGTATTTATCATATAATGTATCATTTTTAGATTCTTCTATATCTTCTTGAAAAGCACCTACTTGTGGATTTATCACTATCCCTATATTATTTTTTCGTTTAATAAATTCCTGTATTGTTGAAATTAATGTTGATGATAACTTAACTGGTTCTATTATTGGAATCGTTTTATCACTTATTAAATAATTTTCGCTTAAGTTTCTTAATGCAATTAATTCAAATTGCTTCCCTCTCAAATATGGAAAATACATATTTAATCCCCCCATTTTTTTTCTAGAAATTGTTCTAATAGTTTATAATCTTTTTTCTTTAAATTAAGAAAATACATAATAAATCTTAACTCATATGGAACGATATTCTTATATTTTTCTATCATTGTTTTATCCCTTTTTTTAAGCTCTTTTATCATTAAGGATTGTAATTTTTCAATATTTATTGTTTTAATTAGTTCAAAACATTTTTTGTAGTAATTAAAATCTGTAGTTTCTGGAAGGTATCCAAACTCACTGAGAATTAAGTTTTCAAATTCATTCTTTCTTATAATTTTAAATATTTCATTATATCTCAGCTTTGTACTATCAGTCATTATTTTTTTTCTATAGCTTAATGTATTTCGACTTGTTAATACATAAATACCTACGTTTGTTTGTTTCAACTTTTCTTTAGCTTTTAAATAATTTGATTCACTAGTTACTAAACAAACATTAGTAAAAGCTTTGTAGTAATCATCAATTTGAGAATTTAATCTCTCAAAATTATCTAATTCAGTCTTTATTTCATATACTACTGCTTCTCCATTAATCATTATATAATCAGCTTTAGATTTTGCTATTGGTATTTCAGTAAGTGCAGTCGTAGTATTTAAACTATGCCTACCTAATAAAAGTTTATTAAATAATGTATTCTTATAAAAATACTCATTTCTATAATTCTTTTCTAAGTATTTATATATATAATTTATTGCCATTTTATTAGTTAAATCTTTCTTTTCTGAAATATAGTTATTTATACATATATTATATTTTTCTGCAATTCTGCCATCTATCAAATTTCTAAAAGTGTTTTTTGAAAAAAAATTATTAAGTATCAAATCACCATTGTTTTCCATAAAAATTCTACCCCTTATAATACTAAAATTTATATTATATGATTATAAATCAATATCACTTATTTAATATAATAACAGATATATTATATCATTGAAAACTATGATTTTATGATTAATAAATTTATTAAAAAAGAAGTTATGTTTTTGTTCGTTTTAGATATTATATGACTCCCCAGTTCTTGTACTAGTCTTACATGTATTACATATAGCAGTTAATGTACCTGGATATATGTTTCTGAGATGCATTCTAATAAGTTTCTGATTATTATCCCAACAATTACTACAATAAGGTTCTTTATACTCAATATCATCTTTCTTGTAATAACTATTATTTTTAAAAATTAGTGATTTACTTATTTCGGTGTTATCCTTCAATTCTTTAATTTTTTCTTTTAAATTCTTATTCTCCTCCAATAAGTCTAAACTTTCTTTTTGTACATCAAGTAATGCCCTATATAACTCAACATTATCTGCTTTTTGAGCTATATTAACTGCATCTTTTAAAGCATCGTATACTCCCATAAATTCACCCCCTTTATATATACAAAATTCTACATAGAAAGGGACAATCCTTCATATTTTCATCGCAATATTCGACAATATTCTATATTAACTTATCATACTGCTTTATAATTTCTTTTGCTGCATTATACTTTTCTAGTACCTCTTTAAGCTCTTTTCTTAATTGTCTTAACTCATACTCTCTTTTTGTAAGGTCCTCCATTAGTGATTTTTCATTTTGAGTCACTTTTATCACCTTTCTTTTTCTTATTGCTGCAACTTGGTAGCATACAATAATAAGTATTTGAATCTATTTTAGTTCTCCATATACAATTTTTACATTTACTCTTATTAAATTTCTTATCTGTCATTTTCATATTCTCACCTTTTTGGCATAATAAAAAGAACACTCCTGGCGTTTAAGTGTTCTTTTATATATAATATTAAATTTATGATGAAAGCCTGTGTATTTCGTCGGTCTTTCTCTTAATACCATCATAGCATGGCAATTTCCAAATTTCCGTATACTCTAAGTATACAATTTCTTATTCTTTGCAGATACTTTTTTAATCCATATTACACTATAACCTAACTCATCTGCTATTTCTTCTAAAGTTTTACCTTCTACATCTCTTAAATATACTACTTTATAGTCTATTCCTTCTAGTTGCTTCATATTGCTTTTTATTTTATCTATAATTTCTTTATAATTCTTAATAGTTTCGTTATGTAGATGTATATGACTGTCTAATTTTTGTAATCTTATAAGTCCTTCTGCCATATCTAATTTAACCTTTCCACCTGTTACTCTTTCACTAGAATAATCTAATGATCCACTTGAGTCAGATGTGCTCATACACTTTTGAATAAATTCTTTTTCTTTTTCATATACTTCTTTTCTTAATTCCCATATTCTTAATATTCTATTTAAATCTTTTATGCCACTACCCATATCCATTTGTCCTACTCCCCTTTTCTTATAGCATTTATCTGTCCTTCCACTATTCCTATTTCTAATTTAATAGCTCTTTGTTTCTCATATGCTACATCGTAACTAGAAGCAGCATTATCTCTATAAAATCTTAACTGTGCTATTTCTTTCTTGCCTTTTACTACATCATTAATTATTGTTACTGGCATCTTGTTTTCTCTTTCTATTCTTATCTCTTTTGATACTGCTATTTTATAGTTATACTCTGTCTTTGCCTTCTTATAGCCTTTTCTCTCTATCTCTTTTAAGTTTTCATTTAATTTCTTTCTTAAGTTTTGTAATTCTATTATTAGCTGCTGCAATATCTCCCCTCCTAAAATAAAAGACACCCCTAGAATATTTCTAGAAGTGCCCGCTGGCTGTCCAGTAGAGCTATATTAAATTATATTCCTTACCTAATTCCCTTAAATTCTTTATTATAACATTGAAGTTCTCCTGATGTTTATAATCTGATAATATTAAATTCTCTAATATCTCTTTTATCGAGTCACTTTTCCCTCTAAATTCTTCTATATGCCTTTTAACATCTTCCTCAAACCTATTAGGTTCAAATTCATATTTGCTTGAGCCCATCATACTTGGTTTTCTCATCAATATGCCTTCTTTCTATCTTTTAAAGTATAGTCCATCTGTAAATTACCATTGTGATTTGATATATCTATATTTATATGGTCCAGTTTTCCTTCATTATTTGCTAGTCTAAGTACATTTTCTATAAAACTATTTATTTGATACTGCAACATTTCTTTTTTATTGTCTTCCATATTAATTCCCCTTTATAATACTGCTTTCTTTAATTAACTTTATATTTTCTTTTTCTATATAAGGAACTCCATCTATAGTTCCATCTTTCCAAGCTTGCCTAAAATCTTCTATGTTATTAAATCCAAAGTAATTACCTGTTAATTCGAATTCTACTTCTGTTAATTTTCTATGGTTTTCTTCATCAGCACCACCTAAAATCACAAATTCTTTTTCACAATAACCACTTGTTGCTAATACTAATCTAATTCCATTAAGCCTTTTATTTCTTTCGTCATGTGTAACTGTATTTACTTCACCTATTAATATCTGCATGATAGCCCCCTTAATTCTTTATAGTCTTTTCTATATAAATAAAATTCTTATCAAAACTTATTCTATCTACATAAGGTAAATTATTTTTAATAAATCTAATTCTTTCTTTAAAATTCCTATAAGGTATTGCTTGTACTACTGTTAAAAGTTCATATTCTAACATTACAAACACTCCTAATCTATATAAAGTACATTATTAGATTTATCTACTACAAATTCACATTCTTTAGATATTTGCCAAAACCACCCTTTTCCATCTGTAAACTCATACGTTTTAGGTAATTCTTTTACAAATATACCTTTTCTAAAAGGGTTATCTTTGCTTGACATTTTATTTATAACTATATCTCCAAATTTCATGATAACCTCCTTATTTAATTATCTTTAAACTTAAATCTGGATATTTATATTCAAATAATTTCTTCTTAATTTTAAATACTTGTGTTTCCATACCTTTTACATCTACTACATCAGTGCTACCATCCAAGTTATCTATTATAAAATCAGCATAGTATGTAATAGGTCTATGTCTTTCACCATTTTTAGTAAACCCTTCTTGTAGTACAAATTTTTCTTGTAATCCAAAATCTTTTATTTCTCCTGCTTGCTTTAATAATTTTAATTTAAGATAATAATTTGCTTCCTTTTTACTATCAAAAGTTATTTCATCTATAGTTACTTTTTTATTTCTATACTTAGATTTCTTTTTAGGTTTACTTCTTGTTTTAACTTTGTATTCTTCATATTCTTCCTCACTCCAACTAATTCCCATTGCTTAACCTCTCCTTAATATATTGTTATAGATGTATCTCTTCATCAAAGTTCCATCTAGCAAATATTTTAAATGCTTTATCATATTTAAACTCTCCTTTTAAAGCAAAGATATCTGACTAAATTTTTGATAATTAGTCCATATGATTTCTTTTCTCTTTTTTCCTTGTTCTGCATTTGTATAAAATTCATGCTTAGCCCATCCTTCAAGTAATTCATTGTATAAATCTGATTCATAACCACTTATCATTACAGTTCCTGAATGATACTTTAATGATTTAATCAATTCAATATGTTCTTCACTTTCTGTCATTTCCTCATTATAATATCTTTGTTTTCTAGTACTTAATAAATACGGTGGATCCACATATATTAAACAATCTTTGTGATTATACTTTTTTATTAATTTTAAAGCATCTGTGTTTTCTATTTCTGCATCTTTTAGTCTTTCTGCTGCTTCTAAAATTCTTCTAGGTAATTTATTCCACTCTCCGATAACTCTTTGATTACATTTGGCACCTAATACTGGTCCTGCATGTCGCCAACTTGAAGTATAATATTGCATACCTGCTCTTGCCATATTAGATCTTGCTAAAAATCTTCTAGCCTTTTCTATTTCATTACCTTGAATTTTATGACATTCTTTATATTCATCCCTACTATATGGAGTTAATAATATTTTCTCAGCTAATTCTCCAGGATAATCTCTAATAATTTTAAATAGATTTGTTACTTGACTATCTAGATCATTTATTACCTCTGTAAATGAAGGTGCTTTAGAAAAAAACACTGCTCCTGATCCAAAGAAAGGCTCTAAGTATATTTTATGTTCAGGCATTAAAGAAATAATTTTATTAGCTATACTCCATTTAGCTCCCGGCCACTTTAAAACTTTCACTTAATCAACCTCCTATATAGCAGTAATATTATATTGACTTGATATCATTCCTGCTTTATCTACACATGTCTTGTAATTCCTAGTCTCTAATACATAAAAACTTGGATATTCCTGTACTACAGTTCCTATCAATTTATTCTTATAGCCTTTTCTACCGCTTTGTATTACTTCATACCTCTTGCCTACCTTCATGATTTTGTCCTCCATATACTTTTAGCTTTTTCTATTGCTTCTTTGGCACTAATATTGTTACTAAAATATATCTTTACTGCTGTATCAACTATTTCTTTATATTCTTTTGTCATTACTGTCACCTAATTTATCTATTGCATAATCTAAAGCTAAAATGTCAAATTTCCAATCTAAATCTTCTTTTGCAAACTCTTCTAAATGTGATCTTAAACTCTTTAATTGCTCTATATTTCTATCTGAACATTTCTCTTTTTCTAATGTTAATGGCATTTTATATCACTCTCCATTTGCTTTTTTAATAGCCTGTACTAATTGATGGGTATCTAATTCCTTAACAACATCTATATTAAATTCTCTATTAAGCTTTTTATTTTCATATGCACCCACATTTATATTAAATTTAAATCCATTATCTAGAAGTAGATCATGTTTAAGGTCGCTTACATAACTTCTCAATTTAGTATCTAACTCTTTTTGTTTCTGTTCATATAAAACTTTATCTGATATTTTTAACCCTGTTATTTGCATTAATAAACCTCCTTAAAATGGTATATCTTCATCATCTACTGGAACAAATCCTTTGTTTATATCACTATCACTAGATGTCTCTTTCTTATCTCCAAACTCTAAAAATTGTACTCTTTCTGCTACTACCTCAGTAATATATATTCTTTCTCCTTCTGCATTTTCATAACTTCTAGTTTCTATCCTACCTTCTACTGCTACAAGCCTACCTTTAGCAAGATAATTTGCACAGTTTTCTGCTTGTTTTCCCCATACCACAGTCCTTAAAAAATCTGCTGTAGGCTTATTTTGCATTTCAAGCTCTTGTTTTTTATCTTTGCTTAGATTCTTGTCTACAGCCAAAGTAAATGTTGATACTGCAGTTCCATTACCAGGTAAAAATCTTAATTCTGGATCCTTTGTTAATCTTCCTATAAGTATTACTTTATTAATAATAATCACATCCCACTTATTTTATTTTTAAATTTTTTTCTAACCTTAGCTTCCAGTTCATCAGCAGAATACTTTGTTGTACGTTGCTCAAAATTATGAAATTGAGTCTGTACTTTCTTCCCTTTAGGTTTCTGAGGTTTTTTCTTACCTCCTAGGTCCATACCTCCATTGGTATTCCAATTGGTAAGTATTGTTTCTACATAAGATTTTGACCTTGCATCATGTTTTTCTGCTAATAATATTGCATTTTTAAACCATTCAAATCCATATTGCTCTAATGTTTGTTTAATCCATTCTGGTGTAAAACCATTAATAGTAAAACCACATTTTTGATATAGATTAGCTATTACTTTAAAATTTTCTTTTTTAGTATCTGATAATTCCTCTTCATTCAAAAGATCATTATCAAAATCATCACAACAATCATCTTTCTTTTTGTTGTTATATTCTTTACTCTTCTTTACTTTACTTTTCTTTACTTTACTTTGTGTACTTCTGTTAACATTAATCGAGTTAATGTTAACATTAACTCGATTAATGTAATCATTATCTAAATCTATTAATAAATATTCTAAAATAAGATTAATATCTTTCCTTCTGCTAACTGCTTCTAAAAATCTTTTTTGTATTCCTTTAGATGTCAATATCTTATATTCATCAAATATATTCTTATTAAAAAAATTTACTTGGACTGCTTTATTTACAACCTCAACTACTGCGCCCTCGCTAGCCCCAACTTCGTCAGCAACTAGAAAAGTCATATCATTGTCCCACCCAACATAGTACCCTTCATCACGATAGATACTAGATAGCAGGCTGATTAGTATTGTTATAGATTGAATTCCACAAGCCCTCATAATCTTCCTAACTTTTATATCTTGTAAAAAATCTACATCTAAAGGATAATAATCTAATCCTTTTTTAATAGGTCTTGCCACTTTATCACCTTCTTTTGTTTAAAGAGGGGATAAACCCCTCATATACTTTATTTAAAGATGTAGATACTGTATTATTTGATAAGCATTTTTGCTGCTTGTTGCATATAATCGTCTCTTGCATTTTCATGTAGCCATTCTATATAACTTGGATTTTCTTGTGCTATTTCACCTAATGTTTTTCCACTATGTTTTCCAAATGTTACTTTTATATTTTCTGCATCTTTTTCTGTAAGGTTGTCCATTCTTTCAGATTGTTCAAATTGTGCCATATCCTCTGTATCTTGGGTAAATATATCTGATAAACTTGCTACTGTAAGTGTTGCATCTACTTGTGCTCTTTTCTTAGCCATTTTCAAGCAAGTATTATCTAGCATATATACATCCTGTTTAGCTGATTGATATTTCCTTTCTTTACTATTACAACTTCCTAAGCCTTGGGTAATAATCTGGTCATTCTTTTTCAAAATACATCTAACCGTAAATGCAAAGAATCCATCTTCATAATCTTGAGTCTTTTCTATGATTTCATATTCACTTGATAATCCCATTAACATTAATATTTTCTCTGCTCCAGGCTTTAATAAGCTATCTTTAGCTCCATAATAAGATGCTCCATAGTCATGTTTAGGTACTAACGCTTGTTTAATTACCCCTTGAAATTTTTGTATCTTACTTATAGACTGTTCAGCCTTCTGAATATTAATGTTTTCTACTAAGCTTAATGCTGTTGTTTCTTCTACATATTCTCTATTTTCCATCTTGTTCATCCTCCGTTTCTAAAAACCTACTAGCCCACATATCAGCAAAATGTATTAATTGCTGTAATTTTCTTTCATTCCCTTGTAACTGGTACTTGAGGTCACCGTACATGCCATTATGATGAAGTATTGCAAACATTTCATCTTGAGACAGTTCTACAAGACCTTCTATCATATGAATGCTTGCAATTTCATGAGGCACTCCTCTTCTTACTTCGTTGGTTATATAAGGTTTTGTTGTGCTTTGTTTTCCATTTTTTAATATATTTTTAATGTAATTAGGTTCATTGTAATACTCACATTTTCCTAAATCATGAAATAATCCTACTATAACTATTGACTCTTCACTTAACTCTAATTTCATTTTTTTATTTAAATCTAAAGCAAATTTTGTAACATTTATACTATGCTCTAAATTCCCACTTTCTTTAGCTCCATGAAATTTTGATGATGAAGGAGCAGTAAAATAATCAGTTAATCTCAAATATTCCAATAGATCTGTAGTATCTTCATTTTCAATCTTATTAAATAGTTTTAAAAATTCTTCTTGTAGTTTATTTTCCATTTATATTGCCTCCTTCATTCTTTTAACTGGTATGATATAATCAACAAAATTATTTACTCTAGACTTAAATAAAATTCTTTTAAAATGTTTATCTAATTTATCTGTTATTTTCTCTAGCTCTTCTATTGTGTCTAAAGTATTTTCTACTGCTTCTTTTGAATATTTAATTCCAATATTATGTGCTTCTGATATTATTTCTGATAAAACTTGAAAAGATATTTCTTCAAAATCTTCTATTACTATTAATTCTTCTGTTATATTTCCTCTTGTAACTGCCTTCTTAAATGTTGTATCAGTTATTTTTTCATATTTAATATCTCCATCATATGCTGATACATAAAACTTCTTTTTATAAAAGTATTCTTTTCCTTGATATATATATTTGAAATATTCACTATGATGTAATCTCATCCCACTACCTCTAAATCCTTTCTTAGAGTATGATCCGTATGGTAATTTCATTTGTACATTCCTCCTCGGTTTGATATAATTAACGTATAATATATTTTTAAATGCTGACTTCTTCTAGATGCCCGTCTAGAGAGGTCTTTTTATTTTTGGTGAAAATTAAATTTAATGCTGCTCCTGCTACTTCATGAACTTCTTTAGTAACTTGATTCCAGCGATTTAATTCTTCGTTATCTATCACTCCATCACAAGCTATTGAAAACATATCTCTTCTTACAGAACTTAAATCATCTATTTCCTTTTGGAACTTCAATACTGATTCTGCTATATCTGAATGATTTATTTCAGGTAAATACTTTCTTCCAACCATTGTAGATTGCCTTAAATGTTCATAAGCTAACCATTCAGATTTGTAAAGCTCTATCATTTTACATACAATATCATCTGGAGTTGGTGTTATTCCTCTTTCATATGCTGATAGAGAATCTTTAGATACTCTTAAAAATTGTGCTGCTTTTTCTTGAGTTAAATTCGTATTTTTTCTAGCTATTTTATACAAGTTTCCGTATCTTTTCCCCATTCATTTTCACCTACTTTCGTTATAAAATATAATTAAGAATTAATTATTACTCGCCTTTTTAAACCTTGGCATGTCCCTAACTTTTCCTACATAACTAGCAATAACTCTTTTCTTGGGTGTCATCAAGACACCTCCTTTCATTTTTTTACCAACTTATACTTTTTACATTACTTAAGTCAGATAAATCTTTTCCTTTATAGGACTCTACAAAGGCTATTAATTCACTCCTAGAAACTTTATATCTTCCTAACTTCAAAGGTGTTAACATTCCTGCTCTAAATAGAGCGTAAACTTTGTTATTATTTACTTTCAATATTGCTGCTACTTGTGGCACTGTAAAAAGTAAATCATCACCCATTAACTACACCTCCTCCATGCTAATGATTATTAAAAAATGACTTTTTCCAAAAATGGGAGGAATAATTATTTATTTCTCCTATTTAAACATGGTCTTAAAGAAACAGTTGATTTTATATCTAAACTATTCCCTTAAGATATATCTAAATCTAATTTTGATATATCAATAGTCAGGCTTAAAGTAGCACAATTTTGAGGTTTGACAATCAATTTAAAGTCAATTATTTGTTTAATTTCTTGTCCATTTATTTTAAATCTGTGTTGATTGTCATTCCTTATATATTGCAATTTATTTCCTTTTACATTTTCCACTTCTTCTCACCTCCTCATAGTCCCTCATTTACTAAGATTACAGCCTCCTTAAAACCTCCGACGCTGTATCGTTTATTTCTATTGTGATATAATAATTTTGACCCTGAACTTATCACCTGTGAAGGAGGTGATAAATATGGATAAATCAGATATAGCATTACAACTTACATTAAAAGCTATGGATAAATTCGTTCCACATAGAAATGAGTATGGCTCTATTCATGAATTAAACAATAAAGTAGCTGAAAATGTTGCTGAAATGTATAAAATTATTCATTCATCAATTAAAGAAAAAGATAATTAAAAATTATTTGTAAGAAATATTACTAAATTAATAATGGTTTCAACATTTTTTCTAATTTGTTCAGGGTCACCATTTTTCTCATTATCTTTTGCTAGTAACTTTAACTGTTCTAATAAAATCTCTTTTATCTCTTTTTCCACTTCTCTTCACCTCCTTCTAGTTCCTCACTTACCAATTTTTACTCGTTTCTTGGCAACTACTATCATGAGATAATTAATTTAGTAATTATTTACGCAGTATGATTTGTTTTTGTTTTACTAACTGTAAAAGTAGCAGGTAAAAAAATATCATTTATATCTTCACCAAGTATTTTAGATACTTTTTCAGCAATATCCATAGGAACTTTTCTTTTTCCAGTCTCATATACATAATAAGTAGAAGTCGGAATTTCAAGCTTTCTAGCCATTTCAGATTGACTATACCCTTTAGCTATTCTTATAGTTTCTAGAGTTCCTTTCATCTGTTCTCACTCCTTTTCTTTTACTAACTGTAAATCTTAATTTAATTATATATTTACTAAGTGTAAAAGTCAAGTGCTTTTTTGACGTTTCGTAAAAATTATTTTATTTATTTTATTTTCTGATATAATATAAGTAATTTACATATTGTAAAAGGTGGTATATATGAAAAATAAATTAGGCAAAAGAATAAAACAATTAAGAGAAGAAAAAGAATTATCGCAACTACAATTAGCAAAAATATTAAATATAAGTAACTCTACCCTTTCACAATATGAAGCTGGGAATAGAGTTCCTAGTGATGATGTAAAAAGTAAAATCGCAAAAATATTTGATACTACTATAGATTATTTAGTAGGCAATTCTGACGTAAAGAATCCTTACAAAAACAAGCCTTCCCTGCCAGAAGAATTTACTTCTCCAGAAGAAGCTATTAAATTTATTCTACATAAAAACGTCATCATGGGATTTGGTGGGTTTGATGTTAATACTATGTCAGATGAAGAAGTATTAGAATTTGCTAATGAATTATTAAATCAATTGAGACTGATTAGTTATAAATATAAGAAGTAATTTAAACCCGTAGAATTCGATGGGTTTAGAGTATAAGAAATAAAAAAGCATTACCTACTAAGGTAACACTTTAAAATATAACAGGATGAAGAAATATGCTCAACTGTATGAAATCATACAAAACTATAGTGAAATAACATTGAATCTAGTTTGAATAATACGTAAGAAATTTGAAGTCGATAATAACAAGATTAACAATGTATTAAAACTTGTCAGCGAATATCCGACATCCTGTTATATATATTATACCTTATTATAAACTTTTAAAAAAGTAATTAGAATAAAAAATACTAAATAATGAAGAAAAATGTAATGATTTATTAGAAAAAATAAATTAACTTTTAAGAAGGTGATTTTATGGTTTTACCATGGGTTGATACTATA
>NZ_QXXA01000020.1 GCF_009911265.1 Senegalia massiliensis
CTTTTTTTATTTTCTTTTAAATTCTTTTTTTATTTAGAAAGACAAGCTTTCCTGACGACTCTTAGTACTATATCAAAATATTTTAAAGTTGTCAAGGATATTTTTGAAAAAGGGGAATTAACCCCAAATTTATTCTGCATAAATCTTATTTAATTCTTTTCTAAACTTCTGTATTATTTTCTTTTCTAGTCTTGATATAGTCATTTGACTCATACCAATTTCTTCTGCTATTGCTATTTGAGTTTTCCTATTAAAATATCTATCTTTTATTATTTTCTTTTCTATATCATTTAATTTTTCAATAGTATCTAGTAGAAAATCTCTATTTTCTATTTTAAGCAAATGATGATCTTCTTCTCCTATTAATGCTGCTAAATTTACATCTTTATCTTCTCCATCTGAATCAAGAGAAGCATCTAATGAATGAGGGGTATAAACTTTACTTGCCTCCATAGCTTCTAATACTTCTTCTTCTGTAGAGTTTAAATACTCAGCTATATCACCAACAGTAGGAGTTTTTTGTAATTGTTGACTTAATAATAATTTTGCATTATTTATTTTCTTTGAAAGTTCTTGTATCCTTCTTGGAACCCTTATAGACCAACCTTTATCTCTAAAATATTTTTTTATTTCACCTATTATTGTGGGAGTTGCAAAACTAGAAAATTCATATCCTTTTTCTAAATCATACCTGTCTATAGCATAAATTAAACCTAAAGATGCTACTTGATAAATATCATCAAAATCTATACCTCTATTAGCATATTTTTTTGATAATATTTCTGCTATATAAAGGTGTCTATTTATAAGCTCATCTCTGATTTCCTTATCATTAGTTTCAGCATATATTTTAAATAATTTCTTAACATCTACTTTTTCATCATCTGCATTATATGATTTTGTGGCAGAATTTTTATTTACCATATTAATCTACCCCTAACATTTTCATCATACGAATAATTGTACCCTTACCTTCTGTGGTTTTTATTTTAACATCATCCATTAGTGTTCTTATTATAAATAAACCTAATCCACCTTCTGATAATTCTTCTATATTAGGTTCTTTTATACAAACGTTAGCCTTTTCTTTCCCTGTATCTTTTATTTGTATTTCTATTTTATCATTGTGAGCAAAAAATTCTATATCATATGTGTCATTTATATTTTTACATCCATGTCTTATTGCATTTGCACAAGCTTCACCTATAGCTACTTTAATATCATCAATTTCATCAATATTAAAACCTATACGATTTGCAATTGAAGAAGCTGTAAGTCTTATAAGACTTACATATTCAGCTTTATTAGGCATACTTAATTTTATATGATCTACATTTTCTTTTCCATTATCTATTGTATCTAACTTTAAATCTTCCACTTTTACACCCCCTTAACTACAAAAACTTTGTTTAGTCCTGTAATTTCAAATAATTTAACTATGTTAGGGCGTAAGTTTATTATCATTATATTTTTTTCAGTTTTTTTCAATTTTTTCAATCCACTTATTAGCACACCAAGTCCTGTAGAGTCTATATATTCTAACTTTTCTCCATCTATTATTATATCACTTTCTTTAGATTCTATAACATTTAATAATATTTCTTTAAATTTAGGAGCTGTATATATATCAATTTCCCCTTGTGGTTTTAATACCCATGATTCTTTCTCTTCATTATACGATTTATCTACATTCAACGCCATTATAAATCCTCCTCCAAAATTTTTTATCCTTAGTCCCATTATAAAAAGGATAAAGCAAAATTTCAACTTGCCTTATCCTTTATACCCTATAATTTTCAAAATAAACTTTATTTCTCTTCTATTTCTTCATTCATTACTTTTGCTATGGATACAACTCTATCATCTTTATCAACTTTCATGATTTTAACACCTTGTGTAGTTCTACCCATTTGAGATATACCAGCTATTTTAAGTCTTATTATTATACCTAAATAACTAATTATCATTATTTCATCTTCTTTGTTTACAACTCTAGCTCCTACTACATCTCCAGTGTGAGGTTTTATATTATAAGTCTTTATTCCTTTCCCACCCCTAGTTTGAGTCCTATACTCACTTAAATCTGTTCTTTTACCAAAACCTTTTTCACTTATTACAAGTAAATCAGTTCCTTCTTCTACAAGATTCATAGATATTACTTTATCTTCTCTATTTAATGAAATAGCTTTAACTCCCATAGCTGCTCTACCCATATTTCTTACATCTTTTTCATTAAATCTTATAGACATACCAAAGATTGTAGTAACTATTATATCACTTTCACCATTAGTCTTCTTAACAGATATAAGCTCATCATCTTCTTTCAGATTTATAGCAATAAGACCACTTTTTCTTATAGATTCAAATTGATTTACATTAGTCTTTTTAACTAAACCATTTTGAGTTGCAAATATAAGATAATTATCTTCCTTAAATTCTTTTATTGGTATTATTGATTTTATTGTTTCACCAGCTTCTAATTGAAGGAGATTAACTACTGCTGTTCCTTTAGCCTGTCTTTTAGCTTCAGGAATTTCAAAGGCTCTAAGTGTATAAACTTTCCCTTTACTTGTAAAGAACAATAAGTTATCATGGGTAGATGTTATTATTATATCTTCTACAAAATCTTCATCCCTTGTAGTAAGCCCTGTAACTCCTCTTCCACCTCTATTTTGTAATTTATATGTGTCTTCTGGTAATCTTTTAATATAACCAAAATGTGTAAGTGTTATCACGATATTTTCTTCATCTATCATATCTGCTATATTAATTTCATCTACAGAATTTTTAATTTCTGTTCTTCTATCATCACCATATTTATCTCTTATTTCTAATATTTCATCTTTTACAATTTTATATATTAGTCTTTCATTTGCAAGTATTTCTTTTAATCTATTTATTTCTTTTATTAAATCATTATATTCTTGTTCTATTTTATCTCTTTCAAGTCCTGTTAATTTTTGAAGTCTCATATCTAATATAGCTTGTGCTTGTATTTCAGTAAGTCCAAATTTAGATATCAATCCTTCTTTTGCTTGAGGTGCATTTTTACTTCCTCTGATTAATTTTATTACTTCATCAATATTATCTAATGCTATTTTTAAACCTTCTAAAATATGAGCTCTTGCTTCTGCTTTATCAAGTTCATATTTAGTTCTTCTAGTTATAACATCTTTTTGATGCTCTAAATAATGATTTAATATTTGCTTTAGTGTAAGTACTTTAGGCTCATCATTTACTAAAGCTATCATTATAAGGCTATAAGTGTCTTGCATTTGAGTATGCTTGTAAAGATTATTTAAAACTACATTTGGATTTGCATCTCTTTTTAATTCTATTACAATTCTCATACCATTTCTATCTGATTCATCTCTTAAATCTGATATGCCTTCTAATTTTTTATCCCTAACTAAATGAGCTATTTTTTCTATTAATCTTGCTTTGTTTACTTGATAAGGTATTTCAGTTACTATTATTCTATTTTTATTGTTTTTCATTGGCTCTATAGTAGTTTTAGCACGTACCTTTACTTTACCTCTACCAGTTCTATATGCTTCTTTTATAGCTTCTTTACCTGTTATAGTAGCACCAGTTGGGAAATCTGGACCTTTAATCTTCGTCATTATATCTTTTAATTCTGCTTCTGGATTATCTATTAGCATAACTACTGCATCTATAACTTCACGTAAGTTATGTGGAGGTATTGATGTTGCCATACCTACTGCTATACCATTAGTTCCATTTACAAGTAGATTAGGGAATCTACTCGGTAATACTATAGGTTCTTCTAATTCTTCATCAAAGTTTGGTCTATAGTCAATTGTATTCTTTCCTATATCTCTTAACATTTCAACGGTAATTTTGCTCATTTTCGCTTCAGTGTAACGCATTGCAGCTGCGCCATCTCCATCCACTGATCCAAAGTTCAGTTATGTTATCCTATAAGTTTTTTATCTTATAGTTCTATAGCTTGAATTTGCTATAGCTCAGCATACCTTTTTACGTAAATATTTAACTACAACGTAGAACGGCCTCTTGGAAGAATTATAGTCTGTTTAACACCAGGATCATCTTCTATGCGTTGCCCCTGACCAGAGTATTATCTCTAGCCTTCGGTTCTGATTCCCATCTCAGGGTTCCAGCTTAATTCCGTTCTAATATACTTAATTCTCCAGTAGTTTTGAATTAAGTCGGCAAAAATTTTGATATTTCTCATGTTTTCTATTTAGATAAATATTTGCATCACTATATAAATAATTTAATAATTTTATTATCTCTTTTTTTGAAGTTATTCTATAACGATATATAGATTTATATTTTTTTATATTGTAATTCTTCACATTACTATTTTCTTCAGCTATTTTCTTAATATATTTTAAAATATTAATTCCCATTCCAAATCCTAATTCAGCACAGTTATTATTCCAAGATAACCATCCATCTCCATCAAATATTCCTCTAATATAATGAGGTACTAAATTACTATTAAGTTCATAATATCTTTCTTTTTTGCTTTTATGATTATCTATATAATGAAACATTAAATCGTTATATATTTTATGAGAATGAATTATTATCCTTGCTGATTCATATTTTTTATTTTTTATTTTTTAATTTTCGTTTTTCAATATTAATAGGATGATTAGAACTAATACTTTTCTTAAATTTATTTAAATGTTTAATATCTTCTATTGATAATCCAATACTTAAAATATTAGTATTTTGATGTAAACTACCATCCGCTAATATAAAACCTAACCAATACGCTTTTTCTTCAGTATCAATAACTTCAAAATAATTATCTTGGCATTTATATTTTACTCTTCTATCTTCATATATATTTAACATTTTAAGTTTATTAGCTAAAGTTTCTCTATGAATACCAAATTTTTTAGCACAAACTGTAATTGATATATTATTTTCATTAAAATAATTCGCAGCTTGTAATATAGTTAATGCTTTTTTTGAGTTTATAGAATACATTATAAATCCTCCCAATGTATCATCCTCAATTAATTCTATATCAAAATATTATGAGAATATCTATTTACCATGTCCATCTACAAGTGGATATCTTGTAGAAAAATCTTGAGCAAGTCTTACCATTGCATCATATACAGCACTATCTCCATGTGGGTGGTATTTACCCAATACGTCTCCCACTATACGTGCTGATTTTTTATGAGGTTTTTCTGGCGTTAAACCAAGACCATTCATTGAATAAATTATTCTTCTATGAACTGGTTTAAGTCCATCTCGAACATCTGGTAACGCACGTGAAACTATAACACTCATAGCATAATCAAGATATGATGTTTTCATTTCATCTTCAATATTTATTGGTACAATATTGTTATTTTCTTCATTCATCTATAATACTCCTCCTTTATAATAACAATTAAACATCTAAATTTTGAACACTTTTTGCATTTTCTTCTATAAATTCTCTTCTTGGTTGAACTTTATCTCCCATAAGAGTAGTAAATATTTCATCTGCTGCCACTGCATCATCTATACTCACTTGTAACAGTATTCTATTTTCAGGATCCATTGTAGTATCCCATAACTGTTCTGGATTCATCTCACCAAGACCTTTATATCTTGAAATTGATGGTTTAATTTTGATATCTTTAAGATCTTGTCTTAGAATTTTATTTAATTCTTTGTCTGAATAAGCATAAAATTCTTGTTTTCCAGCTTTTACTTTATATAAAGGTGGCTGTGCTATATATATAAATCCATTTTCTATTAAAGGCTTCATATATCTATAGAAGAATGTCAGTATTAATGTTCTAATGTGAGCACCATCAACATCTGCATCTGTCATTATAACTATTTTATGATATCTTAATTTTTCTACATCAAACTCTTCTCCAATCCCTGATCCAAATGCTGTTATCATTGCTTTTATTTCAGCAAAATTTAATATTTTATCTAAACGTGCCTTTTCTACATTCATAATTTTACCTTTTAAAGGTAATATGGCTTGAGTCCTTCTATCTCTACCTTGTTTAGCAGAACCTCCCGCTGAATCTCCCTCGACTATAAATATTTCTGAAAGAGATGCATCTCTTTCAGAGCAATCAGCTAATTTTCCTGGTAAAGCTGAACTCTCTAATACATTTTTTCTACGAGTTAAATCTCTTGCTTTTCTTGCAGCTTCACGTGCACGAGATGCTCTAAGTGACTTCTCTATTATTATTTTAGCTTCTTTAGGATTCTCTTCTAAAAAGCTATCAACTGCACTACTAACTATACCATCTACAATACCTCTCATTTCACTATTTCCAAGTTTAGTTTTCGTCTGTCCTTCAAACTGAGGGTCTGCAAGTTTTACTGATAATACTGTAGTTATACCTTCTCTTATATCTTCACCACTTAAATTATTATCTTTATCTTTTAATATTCCATTTCTTCTAGCATAATCATTTACAGTTCTTGTAAGTGCTGATTTAAGACCACTTAAATGTGTTCCGCCTTCTTGAGTATTTATATTATTTGCAAAAGTAAAGATATTTTCATTGTAACTATCAGTATATTGAATAGCTATTTCTACAGTAGATCCTTCTTTTTCACCTTCATAATATATAATCCTATTATGAATAGCATTTCTATTTCTATTTAAATGTTTAACGAATGCTTTTATTCCACCTTCATAGTGAAATACTTTCTTTTTATCTTTTATTTTATCTTCTATAGTTATGGTTATGCCTTTATTTAAAAAAGCCATTTCCATTAATCTGTGTTCAAGTGTCTCATATTTAAAATTTATATCCTCAAATATTTCTTTATCAGGCATAAATGTAACACTTGTACCTGTTCCTTTTGCTTTATCAATTACTTCTAAAGATGATTGAGGTATACCCCTTTTAAACTTTTGATTATATAAGTTACCATTTCTCTTTACATTTACTTCAAGCCATGTTGATAATGCATTAACTACAGATACACCAACTCCATGTAATCCACCTGATACTTTATATGCACCATTATCAAATTTTCCTCCAGCATGAAGAACTGTTAAAACTGTTTCAACTGTTGATTTACCTGTTTTAGGATGAATATCAACAGGTATACCACTACCATTATCACTTACTGTAACTGAACCATCTTTGTTTAAAATAACTTCTATTTTATCGCATACTCCAGCTAATGCTTCATCTATACTATTATCTACTACTTCATATACAAGATGATGCAATCCTTTAGGTCCTGTGCTACCTATATACATTCCAGGTCTTTTTCTAACTGGTTCTAAACCTTCTAATACTTGTATCTGTTCAGCACCATAATTTCTATTTTTTTCATTTAACGCCATAGCTGTTCCCCCGTTCTTTAATTTTATTAATTCTTTTGTAAATTGTAGTTGATTTGATATTTGTACAATACACTATACTTTTACTTGCATATTTAATGTTTTTCGTATCTTTCAATTTTTCTTCTGTTATAATAAAAGTTTTTATCTTTTGATCTACTATATTTACTAGAAATCCTTCTTTTTTACATACTCTAATAAATTCTCTCGTATCTCTTGATATCATTGAATCAACATTAATTATACTAATTATCTCTGAGAAAGGTATTACATAGTCTCCTCCAATATGAACATACATAAAATCATCCTTTCTGTAACGCCTTATTTACTATATAAAATATCTCCATCCTTAATATAATAAGTTTTTTTATCTATTTTGTCCATATGGGGAGTATTTATATCATCATTAGATGTTATTATTGTTTGAATATCTTTAAATCTAGAAACAAGATATCTACGTCTGTTTATATCTAACTCTGAGAATACATCATCTAAAAGTAATATTGGATATTCTTCTGTTTCTTGTTTTATAAGTTCGATTTCAGCTAATTTAAGTGATAATACAGTAGTCCTTTTTTGTCCTTGTGATCCAAACATTCTTACATCTTTATCATTTATTTTAATTTCCAAATCATCTTTATGTGGTCCAATGCTTGTACTTCCTTTTTCTATATCATTATTTTCATTTTCTAATAATATTTTTTCGAAATTTTTTATTATTGTGTTTTTATCCATTTTATTTATATTTAAAGATGAGATATAAGATATATCTAAAACTTCTTCACCTTTAGTTATACTTTTATGAATTTCTTTTGATATAGGTATCAGTCTATTTACAAAAGAGTTTCTAAATATCATTATTTTTGTTCCTAACTCTATTAATTGTTTATTCCATACAAATAATAATTTTCTTTTTTTGTCATCATAAGGTATCACTTTAAGTAAATTATTTCTTTGGGCTAATACTCTGCTATAATCATTTAATATACTTTTATAAATAGGTTTTATCTGTGTTATTTCTATATCTAAAAAATTTCGTCTATGATATGGACCTTCTTTTACAATTTTTAAATCTTCTGGTGAAAATATAACTGCCTGTAAAACACCAAATATATCTGATATTTTATCTTGTTCAATACCATTTATTTTGATTCTTTTAGGTTTATTATTATCTAATTTTATTTCTATTGTTTTTATAGTATCTTCTTTTACTAATTCTACACCTACATATGCTTCATTTTTATTTAAATTTATAAGTTCCTTATCTTTATTTGTTCTAAAAGATTTTCCACTTGAAGCTATATATAAAGATTCTAATAAATTAGTTTTACCTTCACCATTTTCTCCTAAAAATATATTAAGATTAGAATTTAAAAACACTTTTATTCCTTTATAGTTTCTAAAATTTATTAACTTTACACTTTTTATATGCATAACAGCACACCCTTTATTATACCACTTTAAAAAAACAAATACAAACACTCGTTCCTTTTACTTGATTTTTTCTTTTTATATGCTCTTTTATAGCTTAATATTTATTTTATTATTATTTTTTCTTCATTTTCAACTTCTACAATATCATTTTTCCTTATTTTTTTTCCTCTCATTGTATTTTTTTCTCCATTAACTTTTACTTTTCCTTCTTTTATAAGAAATTTACTATGTCCACCTGTTTGTGTAATATCTGCATATTTTAATAATTGATCTAACTTAATATAATCTGTATCAATTTTTACTTCTCTCATTATACTCTCTCCTTTAAAATATAATAGACACCTGAATAGGTGCCTATTTAATGATTTAATTTACTTCTGCAAGTCTTACTGGTAACACCAAATAAGTGTAGTTTTCATCTTCTACTGGTTTTATTATACATGGATTTACATTAGATATAAAGTTCATATTTATTATATCACTATCTATAACTTTTAAACCATCTAAAATATATTTAGAATTAAAAGCTATTGTAATATCTTCACCTTCCAACTCTATATCTAACTCTTCATGTACATTACCAATTTCAGAATTAGATGTTATTGTCATTTTATTGTCTTTTATTTCAAACTTAACTAAATTATTTCTTCCTTCACGTGCTAAAAGTGATGCTCTTTCTATACTTTGTTTTATATTATTAGTTTTTACTGTAACTTTAGATGTATATTCTTCTCTTATTATGTCCTTATAGTTTAAAAATTGCCCTTCTAATAATCTTGAATTAATTATTGTATCACCTAAATCAAATAATATATGATTTGTTGTGAATTTTATATTTACATTATCATCTTCTTCATCTAATATTCTACTTACTTCATTTAATGTTTTAGAAGGTATTACTACTTTTAAATCTTCACAATCAGCTTTAGATTTTTTAAGAGCTAATCTATAGCCATCTAATGCTACTAAAGCTAAATCATTATTTTTTATTTCAAGTAATGCTCCAGTAAGTATAGGTCTTGTTTCTTCTACTGCTGTTGCAAAGACAGTTTGTCTTATCATATTTTTTAGTAAGTCTTTTGGAATATCAAATGAACTTTCATTATCTATATAAGGTAGCTCCGGATATTCTTCAGCAGAATGTCCTTGAATATTAAACTCTGAATTACTACAACTAATATGTATATTATTATCATCGTCGGTAGTAATAATTACTTCATCATTAGGTAACTTTTTTATTATATCTCCAAATATTCTAGATGTTATAACAATTTTACCTTCTTCTATAACTTCACAATCTAATTTTGTTTCTATTCCTAATTCTAAATCAGTTCCAGTTAATTGTAACTTATTTTCATATGCTTCTACTAAAATACCACTTAGTATTGGTAATGTAGTTTTTGATGAAATTCCTTTTTGTACTATGGATATATATTTTGACAATATATTTTGTCCGATTTTAATTTTCATTGTGGATAACCTCCCTTTAATTAAATAATAGAATAAATAAACTTAATTTAGTAGTATTAGTAATAGGGGCTGTGAATTTGTGGATAACTATTTGGAATATATAAAATCATTAATATAGAACTGTTAGTAAAATGTTATTAACATGTATCAACTTATCCACATATACACTTTAAATTTTAATTTTAAAAGATATCAACAATAGCTTCACATAATATTAACATACAATTGTTAATTACCTTTAAGCTCTTTTTCTATTTGCTCAATACTAGATTTAAGTTCTTTATCATTTTTAATACTATTAGATATTTTGTCATAAGCATGTATTACAGTAGTATGATCTCTTCCTCCAAATTCATCTCCTATTTTAGGCAATGATAAATCTGTAAGTTCACGTGATAAATACATTGCTATCTGTCTTGGATGAGATATTGAACGTGCTCTTTTTTTAGAATTAAAATCTTCAATCTTAACATTAAAATGTTTAGCTACTACTTTCTTTATGCGATTTACATCAATCTTTTCATTATTATTACCTGATATGATATCTTTTAATGCTTCATTAGCTAGCTCTATAGTAATATCTTTATTTGTAAGAGAAGAATAAGCGATTATTCTTATTAATGCTCCTTCTAGCTCTCTTATATTAGAACGAATTTTGTTGGCAATAAATAAAAATACTTCATTATCTATTTCTAAATTCTCTAAGTTTGCTTTCTTCTTTAATATTGCTATTCTAGTTTCTAAATCGGGTTGTTGAATATCTGCTATAAGCCCCCATTCAAATCTAGATCTTAATCTATCTTCAAGTGTAGGTATTTCTTTTGGTGGTCTATCACTTGATATTATAATTTGTTTGTTAGCTTCATGAAGTGCATTAAATGTATGGAAAAATTCTTCTTGAGTTCTTTCTTTTCCTGCAATAAATTGAATATCATCTATTAATAATACATCTACATGTCTATATTTATTTCTAAATTCTACATTTTTATCATCTCTTATAGAATTTATAAGCTCATTTGTAAATTTTTCTGATGAAACATAAGCAACATTTGCATTAGGATTTTGATCTAATATATAATGACCTATTGCATTCATTAGATGGGTTTTTCCAAGTCCAACTCCACCATAAATAAATAAAGGATTATAAGCTTTTGCAGGTGCTTCAGCTACTGCAAGGGAAGCAGCATGTGCAAATCTATTACTATTACCTATTACAAATTGATCAAATGTATATTTTGGTCTTAGTTGAGATTTAAGAGGTATTTCAACTTGTTTCTCTTTATTATTGGATTTATTTAAAGGCCTGTCTACATTTTTGTCCAAATCTTCTCCAGGAATAACAAATCTAATATCATAATTACTATTTGATACTTGATTTATAGAATTTTTAATGAGAGTTAAATAGCGACCCTCAAGAATTGATTTCGTAAATTCATTTGGAACAGCTAGTATTATGTCATTATTATCTATTGATACTGGATTAATACTTTTTAACCATGTATTAAAACTAACTTCAGTGAGTTCTGCCTTTATTATTTTGAGAGTTCTAATCCATAAGTCATCTAAGTTATCTGACATTCATTGTCCTCCTATCTTAAAGTAATGTAAAAAAATATAATCTATAATATAAACATAGTTATCCACAAGAATTATTTTATAAATATGAAAAAATCAATAAAAATAATCCACAAAAAAAAGCAAATATCATGTGAATAATATGTGTATAGAGGTAAAAAAATAAAGTTTAATTATATAAAAACATGTTATCAACAAAATAATATACTTTATAATTGTTGACTAAAAAAAGAGAAATAAACAGTATTTAGTAAAATTATTAAATATAAATTCCACAGAAAAATTTAGTTATACACAATTTAATCCACAACCTGTGTATAACTGTTAATATTCTCAATAATTTAATCCACATTTTTATTAATAATATCAAAAAAAATGCAAACAATCAACAAAATAAAAAAGATATCCACAAAAATAACATGATGTGAATAAAAATATTAACAGAGAAAATATTATGAGAAAGCTTGACATACCCCAATGAAATAGCTATAATCAATAAGTAGTGCTTAAATTAAAAAATCTGGAAGTTACCATATAAATATATTATATTTTTTGAGGTAGCAAATCTAAAGGGGGTGTACTTAATGAAGAGAACATACCAACCTAAAAAAAGACAAAGAAGTAGAGAACATGGGTTTAGAAAAAGAATGAAAAATAAATCAGGAAGAAATGTCCTACAAAGACGTAGAAGAAAAGGCAGAAAAAGATTGTCTGCATAAGGCCGCATTAGTGGCCTTTTTATTCAATCTAATATCATTAGAGGAGTTTTAGATGAATAAAATAGAAAGTCTTAAAAACAATAGAGAGTTTAGAAGAGTATATGATAAAGGAAAGTCACTATCTAATAAATATTTAGTAATTTTTTTTATTAGAAATGGATTAGAACATAATAGAGTAGGTTTTTCTGTAACAAAAAAGATAGGAAATGCTGTAATTAGAAATAGAGTAAAAAGACTTATAAAAGAAGCTTTTAGACTAAATAGTGAAGGTATAAATCAGGGATATGATATTATATTGTTAGCTAGAATAAGGTGCAATCAAGCTACTTATGTAGATATAGAAAAATCAATTCTAAATTTATTTAAAAGAAGTAAATTAAATAATTAAACAGAAAGGCTGTTTATAGTGAAGTGTATAATTAAAAAAATTATAATACTTTATCAGAGATACATTTCACCAATGAAAGGAAGAACCTGTAGATTTTATCCAACTTGTTCAGCTTATAGTTTAGAGGCCATTGAAAAATTAGGCGTTTTTAGAGGTAGCATAAAATCAATTTGGAGAATATTGAGGTGTAATCCTTTTAATTCTGGAGGATATGATCCAGTAGAAAAAAATAAAAAATAACTGTACTGTAACTTTTAAGGGGGTTAAATTTAATTATGGATATCTTTGCTCGTCCCTTGGGAAAACTAGTTGATTTTATATATAATTTTGTTGCAGGGGCTAATTTAGATTTTGAATCTTTCTCAGCTTATGCAATATCAATTATAATTGCTACTATAATAGTTAAACTTATTATATTACCTTTAACATTAAAGCAAACAAAATCAATGAAAAACATGCAAAAAATTCAACCTAAGATGCAAGAACTACAAAAGAAATATAAGAATGATAAAGAAACTTTAAATATGAAAACAATGGAATTATATAAAGAATATAAAGTAAATCCTTTTGGAGGATGTCTCCCTTTACTTATACAATTTCCAATAATAATTGGATTTTTTAGAGTTCTTAGAGAGCCAGTAAAATATGTATTTGAATCTCCAGAAGCATATGATGCAATAAACAAGAGTTTTTTATGGATAGATAACTTAAAAGATACTGATCTTTGGATATTACCAATAGTTGCAGCACTAACTACTTATTTCCAAAGTAAAATGATGACAGCACAACAACCTAGTAATGGAGACAATGCAGCTCAATCTAGTCAAAAGATGATGACTACTATAATGCCTATTATGATATTATTTTTTGCAAGATCTGTTCCTGCTGGACTTGCTCTATATTGGGTAATAAGTAATACATTCCAAATAGTGCAACAATTTATTATAAATAGAAATGCAGGAGCACTTAAGGAGGATATAAAATAATATGAAATCAATTATTATTTCTTCAAAAACTGTTCAAGATGCTATAAAAGAAGGAGTTCAAAAGTTAAATGTAGATAGGGACAGAGTAAGTATTGAAATATTAGAAGAACCTAATAAAGGATTTTTAGGATTTATAGGTTCAAAAGATGCTAAAGTTAAAATAACTGTAAAAAATGACCCTAAAGAACAAGCTACAAACTTTTTAAATACACTTTTAGAAAAAATGGAAATTAAGGCTGATATAAGGATGAGCTTAGTTGGGGACATTTTAGAAATAGAAGTTATAGGTGAAAACTCTGAGGATATGGGAGCTATTATTGGTAAAAGAGGAAATACATTAGATTCAATTCAATATATTATAAGTCTTATTGTAAACAAAGATAGAGAAGAATATTTAAAAGTACTTTTAGATACTGAAAATTACAGAAAAAAAAGAGAAGAGACACTTATAAGACTTGCTAAAAAGATGGCTGGAAAAGCAAAAAGAACTAGGAAAAAAATAAGACTTGAATCAATGAATCCTTATGAAAGAAGAATAATTCATTTTGCACTTCAATCAGATCCTTATATAAAAACATTTAGTGAAGGTAAGGAACCAAATAGAAAAGTTGTAATAGATATTAAATAAAATTATGTAAACCCAGTTTAAAAACTGGGTTTATGTTATTTATTTGGGTAAATTAAGGTATAATATATAATAAGTAAAATATAAGAGGTGAATAAAAGTGGATATAGATACTATTGCTGCTATTGCTACTGCACCAGGTGAAGCTGGTATTGGAATAGTTCGCTTAAGTGGTAAAGAAGCAGTTAATATTGCAGATAAAATCTTTAGAGGTAAAAAAGATATATCATTAAAAAATAGAGAAACTAGAAAATTACATTATGGTCATATAATTGATCCCGAAAATGATAAAACAATAGATGAAGTTTTAATTGTGTATATGAAAGCACCATATACCTATACTACAGAAGATGTAGTGGAAATAAATTGTCATGGAGGTATAATATCTGTTAGAAGAATACTTGAAATAGTATTAAACAATGGAGCTAGAATAGCTGAAGAAGGTGAATTTACTAAAAGAGCTTTTATGAATGGACGAATTGATCTTACACAAGCCGAAGCTGTTATGGATTTAATAAGTGCAAAAACAGATTCAAGTTTTGATGTTTCTCTTAATCAACTTGAAGGTGCTCTTTCAAAAGAAGTAAGAGTTTTAAGGGAATCAGTTCTTAAAATGCTTGCTCAAATTGAAGCTACAATTGATTTTCCTGATGAAGATGATGTAGAGGAAATGGCATATGAAAAAATGCAAGAAGAAGGAGAATTTATATTTAAAACTATAGAAGGATTACTTTCTACAGCTTATTCAGGAAAGATAATTAAAGAAGGACTTAAAACTATAATACTTGGTAAACCCAATGTAGGAAAATCTTCTTTAATGAATGCTATATTAAGAGAAAATAGAGCTATAGTTACAGAAATACCAGGAACCACTAGAGATATAATAGAAGAATATGTTAATCTGAATGGAATTCCTCTTAGAATTGTAGATACTGCTGGAATAAGAGAAACAGAAGATATAGTAGAAAAAATAGGTGTAGATAGAGCAAAAGAACTTGTAGATAAAGGTGATTTAGCTATTGTTGTATTTGATGCTTCAGAAGAGATTTCTGATGAAGATAAAAATATAATTGAACTTGTAAAAAATAAAAAGTCTATTATATTATTAAATAAGACTGATTTGGAAATAAAAACATCAATAGAAACTTTAAAAAATTATCTTCCAAATAAAACTATATTAAACACTTCTATGTTAAAAGGAGAAGGTTTAGAAAAGTTAGAGAAAACAATAAAAGATATGTTCTTTAAAGGCGATGTGAAAATAAATGATAGCATTATAATAAATAATGTAAGACATAAAGATTTACTTTTAAAAGCTAAAAAGAATATAGAAGAAGCATTAGAATCAATAGAAATGAATATGCCTATTGATTGTATAGAAGTAGATGTTAAAGAATGTTATGATAACTTAGGTGAAATAAATGGTGATACAGTAGGAGAAGATATTATAGATAGAATATTTAGTGATTTCTGTATCGGAAAATAAGGAGTGAAAAAATGGATAATTCTATTAAATATGATGCAGGTAGTTATGATGTTATAGTTGTTGGAGCAGGACACTCTGGAGTAGAAGCTGCTCTTGCACCAGCGAGAATGGGACTTAAAACATTAATTTTAACAATGAGTTTAGATTCTATTGCACTAATGCCATGTAATCCTTCAATAGGAGGTACAGGTAAAGGTCATTTGGTTAGGGAAATTGATGCATTAGGTGGAGAAATGGGTCTTAATATTGATAGAACATTTATTCAGTCAAAAATGCTCAACACATCTAAAGGGCCAGCAGTTCATTCACTTAGAACTCAGGCTGATAAAGGTAAATATCATATAGAAATGAAAAAAGTTTTAGAAAATCAGGAAAATCTTGATTTAAAACAAGGGGAAGTAATAGATTTAGAAGTTAAAAATGGAAAAGTTCAAGGTGTATTTACTAGAACAGGAGCTTATTATTCAGCTAAAACTGTTATATTATCTACAGGGACTTATTTAAGAGGAAGAATTTATATAGGAGAAGTAAATTATTCTGGAGGTCCCAATGGACTAGCACCATCTATAAACTTAACCAAGCCATTAGAAGATTTAGATATTGAATTTAGAAGATTTAAAACTGGTACTCCAGCTAGAATTCATAGAGATTCAATTAATTTTGAAAAAATGGTTGTTCAACCAGGAGATGATGAAATTGTACCATTTTCTTTTATGAATGATACAATCAAAAAAGGTCAAGAGTTATGCTATTTAACCTATACAAATGTAGATACACATAAAATAATCATGAAGAATTTAGATAAATCTCCAATGTATAGTGGTAAAATGGAAGGTAAAGGACCTAGATATTGCCCTTCTATTGAAGATAAAGTTGTAAGATTTGCTGATAAAAATAAACATCAAATATTTATAGAACCTGAAGGATTAGATACTAAAGAGATGTATGTACAAGGAATGAGCACTACACTTCCTGCAGAAATTCAAGTAGATATGCTTAAGACAGTACCAGGACTTGAGAATGTAAAGATCATGAGAGAAGCTTATGCAATAGAATATGATTGTATTGATCCTACAAAACTTAAAAGAACCTTGGAATATAAAGATATTGAAAATCTATATTTTGCAGGCCAAATAAATGGTTCATCAGGCTATGAAGAAGCAGCAAGTCAAGGTCTTATTGCAGGAATAAATGCTAGTTTAAGAGTAAAAGAAAAAGATGAGCTTATATTAGATAGATCTGAAGCATATATAGGTGTTCTAATAGATGATTTAGTTACTAAAGGAACAGATGAACCATATAGAATGATGACTGCTAGAGCAGAATATAGACTTACATTAAGACAAGATAATGCAGATTTAAGACTTACAGAAAAAAGCTATAATATTGGTCTTGCTACAGAAGAAAGATATAAAAAAATGCTAGAGAAAAAAGAATTAATGATAGAAGAATTAAACAGATTAAAAGAAATTCAAATAACGCCTACAGATGAAACTAATGAATTTTTAGAATCTATAGGAAGTGTGCCTTTAAAATCACCTACGAAATTGTATGATCTGATAAAAAGGCCTGAAATAAAATATGAAAAAACTAAAAAATTAGATGCTGAAAGACCACAATTACCTAGAGATGTACAAATGCAAGTTGAAATCCAAATTAAATATGAGGGATATATAAAAAAACAAATGAAACAAATTGAACAATTTAAAAAATTAGAAAAGAAAAAAATTCCTCAAAATATAAAGTATAATAATATAAAGGGACTTAGACTTGAAGCAAGACAAAAGTTAGAAGATATTAGACCAGACTCTGTAGGTCAAGCATCTAGAATATCAGGAGTTTCACCTGCAGATATTAATGTTTTATTAGTATATTTAGAGCAACAAAGAAGACTTAAAAAAGAGAGTGATAATATTGAGTAATGTAGATACTTTAGTAGAAGGATTACCTAAATTAAATTTAAATATAGAGCCTGAAGGTATAGATAAATTCAGGCTCTATAAAGACTTACTTAAGGAATGGAATGAAAAAATAAATATTACTGCAATAAAAGAAGATAGTGAAATAGATATAAAACATTTTTTAGATAGTTTAACTATATTTAGGACAGATATAATAAAAGATAATGCTAAAATAATTGATATTGGTACAGGTGGAGGATTTCCTGGTATCCCTATAAAAATAAAAAACACTAGTACAGAAGTAGTATTATTAGATAGTTTAAATAAAAGGGTTAAGTTTTTAAATGAAGTAATAAAACAATTAAATCTAAAAAATATAAAAGCAATTCATGGTAGAGCAGAAGATTTTGGTATAGACAAAGAATATAGAGAACAATTTGATATAGCTGTATCACGTGCAGTAGCACCTTTAAATATACTTTTAGAATATTCTCTTCCATTTGTAAAAAAAGATGGATTCTTTATTTCTATGAAAGGTCCACAAATATATGAAGAAATAGAAGAAGCAGATAAGGCATTAAAAATACTTGGAGGACAAGTACAAGAAAAATATGAAGTTGAATTACCATTTAGTGATATCACTCATGTATTGTTAGTTATAAAGAAAATAAAACAAACTCCGACAAAATATCCTAGGAAAGCTGGTAAACCAAAACAAAAGCCATTATAAATAGTAGAATTTTGGTGATTTATAGAAAACGAAAATTTAATTATTCTAGATAAAAAAGAAGGAATTAGAAGATTTTTAGAGAAATAAATAGTATAATAGTTATAAGCTTTTCGGGGAGGATGATACGATGAATTATGTTAACAAAGAAATAACAAATATACCTATAGATCAGATAAAACCAAACCCTTATCAACCAAGGAAAAATTTCAGCAAAAAATCTATAGAAGAATTAAGTAGATCAATAAATGTATATGGGGTACTTCAACCAATAAGTGTTAGAAAAATAGCAGAAAACAATTATGAATTAGTTGCAGGAGAACGTCGTCTTCGAGCAGCAGAATTATTAAACCTTGAAAGTATTCCAGCTATTTTAGTAAATATGAAAGATCAAGACTCTGCAATGCTTGCCTTAATAGAAAATCTTCAGAGAGAAGATTTAAATTTTTTAGAAGAAGCAGAAGGGTATAATAATTTAATAAATGATCATGGATTAACTCAACAAGAATTGGCAGAGCGTGTAGGTAAAAATCAATCTACTATAGCAAATAAACTAAGAGTACTTAGACTTCCTGAAGAAATTAAAAAGACTTTAGTAGAAAATTCCCTATCTGAGAGACATGCAAGAGCACTTTTAAAATTGCCAGAAGAAGAATTACAATACAAAGTGTTAGACAAAATAATTAAAAATGACCTTACTGTTAAAAAAACGGAAAACTTAATAAAATCCTTGTTAGAGGATTTAACTGAAATAAAAGAAGAACAAGAACAAAAAGCAAAACAAAATATAAAGTCATTAATTAATTTTAAAATATATTTAAATACATTGAAAAATGCATATACTGCAATAAAAGATAGTGGCATAGAAGCAAAATATCAGGAAAAAGATACAGGTGACTTTATAGAAGTAACAGTAAAAATTCCAAAGAATAAAAAAATAATATAAATTAAAATTGTCATTCCTTTAGCTAAAGGAATGACAATTTTATCTTCTACTCACATAATCACTATCATCAATATAAAATCTCCAAAGAAAATCTTTTGCTTCTTCAGCATAATTAATACCAATTCTTTTACTTTCTATAATTTCAAATTGTTCTTTTTCACCTTCACAAATATAGATAACATCACCTGTTAAGTCATATCCATTTATGTCCCGGGTAATACCAAGTGCTTGAGTTAACTTTCCTGGACCATTAGTTAGGTTTTTAATTTGTTTTTTTGTAAGTTCATTATACATTTTACCAAATCTATTTAAAGATATAGTATCAAGTTCATTTATAGGTTGGACTCCTCTTAAAAGTACTCCTTGTGGAATATTTTTACCACCTGATACTACATTTAAGCAATTATAAATACCATATATAAGATAGACATAAGCATGACCTGCATCTTTAAACATTGTTTCAGTTCTTTTAGTTCGTCTATTTTTATATGTATGGGATGCTTTATCATCTTCACCCATATAAGCTTCTACTTCTACAATTTTTGATATGAACTTTTTATTGTTTTTATTTAAAACTAAGTATTTACCTAATAAATCTTTAGACAAATCTAGTGCAGACTTTCTATAAAATTTTCTGTTTAATTTATGCATAGAATTCTCCTTTTCAAGTATGTAAATAGTTAAATATTACCTTATATATCCTATACCCAAAACAACTATAAATTATAAATAGGTATATAAATATAATAAAAATTTGATATAATGATATATAATAAAGGAATATGAGTGGAGATGATTTCATGTCAAAAGTAATTGCAATATTTAATCAAAAAGGTGGAGTAGGAAAAACTACTACAAATGTAAACTTAAGTTCTTGTATTGCAAAATTAGATAGAAAAGTTCTTGTAATAGATATAGACCCTCAAGGAAATACAACTAGTGGATTTGGAATAGATAAAAAATCCTTAGATAAGTCTATTTATGATGTTTTGATTGAAGGAGAAAATATAAAAACAACAATAATAAAAACAGAAGATGAAAATTTAGACTTAATAGCATCTAATGTTGATTTAGCAGGAGCTGAAATAGAATTAACAAATAGAGATGATAGAGAACTCATATTAAAAAATGCAATAGATGAAATAAGGCAAGATTATGACTATATATTTATAGACTGCCCTCCTTCTTTAGGTCTTCTTACAATTAATTCCCTTGTAGCAGTAGATAGTGTTATAATACCAATACAATGTGAATATTATGCATTAGAAGGTGTAAGTCAACTTATGAGTACAATAAAACTTATAAAGAAAAGTTTAAATCCAAAGCTTGAAGTAGAAGGGGTGGTATTAAGTATGTTTGATGGTAGGACAAACCTTTCTATTCAAGTGGTAGATGAAGTAAAAAAGTATTTTAGGGGAAAAGTTTATACAACTTTAATTCCTCGTAATGTAAGGCTTGCAGAAGCACCAAGTTATGGGTTATCTATAGTTGATTATGATCCTAAATCTAAAGGTGCAGAAGCATATATGGAATTAGCAGAAGAATTTTTAGATTATATTGAGGATGTGATATAAGCATGGTGAAAAAGAAGAGAGGACTTGGTAGAGGGTTATCAGCGTTGATTCCTGATGAACCAAAGCAAGATTCTGATCTAGATAAAGAAGAAGGAAAAATAATAGATATAAAGTTATCAAAAATAAAACCAAACAAAAATCAACCTCGAGAAAAATTTAATTTAGATACTATTGAGGAATTATCTAGATCTATTGATAAAGTAGGATTAATACAACCTATAGTAGTTAAGAAAAGTAATTCAGGATATGAAATTATAGCTGGAGAAAGAAGGTTTAGAGCAGTAAAGAATTTAGGTGTAGATACTATACCAGCTATAATAAGAGAAGATGATAAGAAATCAGCTGAAATAGCTTTAATAGAAAATATACAAAGAGAAAATTTAAATCCAATTGAAGAAGCATATGCTTATGAAAATATAATAAAAAAACATGAAATAACTCAAGAGCAGCTCTCTAATATTATTGGAAAAAGCAGATCATATATTGCAAATTTAATGAGATTATTAAAATTATCGGATAAAATTCAAGATATGATGAAAGAGGGATTATTAAGTAGTGGACATGCTCGAGCATTGCTTTCTATTTCTGAAAAAGAAGTTCAATATGATATAGCAAAGACTATATTAGAAGAAAAACTTAGTGTTAGAGAAACAGAAAAGTTAGTATCAAAATATAAAAATAAAAACAAAACTAAAAAGAAAAATAAAGTAAGAAAAGATCCTATGATAGCAGAAATAGAAGAAGATTTAAGGAAAGTCTTTGGTACTAAAGTTAATATTAATAAAGGGAGAAAAAAAGGAAAAATAGAAATAGAATATTATAATGATGATGATTTAGATAGAATTATAGAATTGTTAAACAAGTAAATGTTTCACGTGAAACATTTAAATATTACCAATGTAAATTTCTATTATACTTGTTATAATTGAAATATAAGGACAAAAGGAGAGATCATTATGGAACTTATAATGTATCTAGTAGATGCATTTTCTGATAAAAAATTCAGTGGTAATCCAGCGGGAGTTATTCCAGATGGAAAAGAATTATCTGATGAAAAGATGCAAAAAATAGCTAGAGAATTAAATTTATCTGAAACTGCATTTATTCAAAAAATAGATGAAGAAAATTATAAAGTTAGATTTTTCACTCCTCTACAAGAAGTAGACTTATGTGGTCATGCTACAATTGCTACATTTTATACTTTGATAGAAAAGGGATATATAAATGCTTTAGATAATGGTAAAAAAAGATACTATCAACATACTAGAGCAGGAAAGTTATATATAGATGTGTATTGTAAAGATGGTAAAATAGGTAAAGTTATTATGGAGCAAAAGAAACCTGAAATCATAGAAAAAAATATAGATATAGATGAATTATCATCTGCTATGAATATAAATAAAGTTGATATAGGTATAGGTGCTAAAAAATTTAATCCAAAAGTTATATCTACAGGATTACCAGATATAATAGTACCTGTAAAAAACAAAAAAATATTAGATAATTTAAAAATAGATAAAGAAAAAGTTAAATTATTATCTGAAAAATTAAATGTAACAGGTATTCATGTCTTTGCTATTGAAAATGATGATATATATTCTAGAAATTTTGCTCCTTTAGTAGGAATAGATGAAGAAGCTGCTACGGGCACTGCAAATGGAGCATTATTTTATTATTTAAGAAAAAACAAATTAACAGATAAAACAGAAATAATAGTTAATCAAGGAGAATCTTTAAATAGACCTTCAAAAATAATATGTAAATTAGGAAATAGTACAGATGTTATAGAAGTAGGAGGAGTTGCATCTATAGTATTAGAAGGTATAATTCATCCTTAAAAAGCTGCAAATCTTAGATTTGCAGCTTTTTATTCTTGAGTTATGATTATTGTACCGTTAGCAAGTTTATATATATTTCCAGAAAGTGTACGACCTAATTCAGATGAAATTTTTTCCTGTGTATCTTTATCTTTTGCAAGAAAGGTTGGTACACCTGAATGAATTATTAATTTTTCATCAATTGTTACTATAGCTAATATACTTCTAGTACTGCTTTCTTTCATATTAATCATCTCTTTTCTTTTTATCATTAGTTTTTTTTGTCATTTCAAGGATAGGAATATCATATATGATTTCTTTTAATCTAGTTATATCTTTTATCATAGGAACTATGACTAATGCTAGATTTCCATTATCAAAATTTCTTCTAGTTTCAATATATCTTTCTACACCTAATAATCTTGAGCATTCATGAACAATTGCTTTTCTCTGTCCACTATGATTAAGCATTACTTTTTCATTTTCACCTATGGGTTTCATAATTATACCTATTCCATTTTTCAATATTCTTGTTTGAGTAGCTGATAAACCTACATTCATCACATACATATTACCTACATATAAATTGCTACCATCTTTAAATTCCAAGGGAGCTTCAGTTATAGTTAATATGTCTCTTAAAGTATGCCCTTTAGTATAGTTTTTCAAGAAAAACAAAACTATAAATCCAATAAGTAAAGAAATTGGTATTATTAAAAAATTATTTTTTATAAAACTTCTTACAATAAAAGCTGAAATAGTAGTTACAAAAGAAGATATCATAACAATATAGTTTCTTGCTTCAAATGTTTTTGCTATTCCATCAATATATGATTTACCTCTTGGAGCATAATTTTCTGTTTCTAAAGATTCAAGAGTTTCTTTTTCCATCTTCCTAATATCTCTAAATTGTTGTATTGCTACAGTAAGAAATGTAACTGCTACATAATTTTTTGCAAGTAAAGCAGGATAAGCTACAGCTCCAATACTTGCAGCTATAAAACCAGTAGTTAAGTTTATTAGGTATCCATTTGGAAGTGTAGGATATTGTCTTATATCTCCCCTAAGCATCCACCATCTGCTAATGAATCCAACTATTACACCTAAAACAATATGTAATAATACAAAAGATTGTAGTATTTGTTTTTCCATATTATCTCCTTATACTCTTATTATTAGTTATATATAGTTTTTACTTTTAAAATACAAATATACTTTAAATAATGAAAAACAATTTGTTAAATATATATCTATGTTTAAAATTATGATATAATAGATATATATTTAACAAAGGGGGGCATGTTAATGATTATAAATGAAGAAAAAATATTTGATATATTAAAGGATGCAAAATATATATCAGAAGTTAAAATAGATAAAATTTTAGAAAAAGCTAAACTAGGGAAAGGACTTAGTTTAGAAGAAACAGCTATACTATTAAATGTAGAAGATGAGAAAAATATAAGTAAAATATTTAATATAGCAAAAAGTGTGAAAGAAGATATATATGGTAAACGAATAGTATTATTTGCACCATTATATCTAACTAATAAATGTATAAATAATTGTCTTTATTGTGGATTTAGAATGGATAATAGAAAATTACCTAGAAAAACACTAGAGATAGATGAAATTATAGAAGAAGCTAAAGCGTTAGAAAAAAGTGGACAAAAAAGGCTTCTATTAGTAGCAGGCGAAGATAATGTTTCAGCACCTCTTGATTATATAATTGAATCAATAAAATCTATTTATGAAAACAGTGATATGAGAAGGTTAAATATAAATTCTGCACCTATGGATAAAGAAGATTTTATAAAGTTAAAAAAATCAGAAATAGGAACGTATCAGTGTTTTCAAGAAACATATCATAAAGAAACATATAAAAAGATGCATCCAACAGGACCAAAATCAGATTATGATTATAGGCTGACAGTGATGGATAGGGCAATGGAAGCTGGAATAGATGATTTAGGTATGGGAGTATTGTATGGATTGTATGATTACAAATTTGACACTATAGCATTACTTATGCATGCAGAATATTTAGAGAAAAAATATAATTGTGGTCCACATACTATATCAGTACCAAGGCTTAGACCTGCTCCAGGAGCTAAAATGGAAAAAATAGAATATCCTATAACTGACAACGAATTTAAAAAATTAGTTGCAATAATTAGACTTGCTGTTCCTTATACGGGAATAATATTATCAACTAGAGAATCAGTAAAATTAAGAGATGAATTATTAGATTTAGGAGTTTCTCAATTAAGTGCTAACTCAAGTACTAGTCCTGGTGGATATAAGGAAAAGAAAAAACATAATTCAGATCAATTTTATACAAACGATGAAAGATCATTAGATCAAGTAGTAAAGTCTATTAGTGATACAGGATATATTCCTAGTTTTTGTACTGCATGTTATAGAGTAGGAAGAACTGGAGAAGAGTTTATGAAGCTAGTTAAAGCAGGTAAAATGAAAAGTATATGTAGATCTAATGCACTTTTAACTTTAAAGGAACATATTTTAGACTATGCATCAATAGAAACAACAAAAAGTGCTGAGAATATAATAGATAATTTATCAAAATCAATAGAAAATCAAAATATACAAGATGAATTAGATGACAGACTTAAAAGAATGGAAAATGGTGAAAGAGACTTATATTTCTAGGAGTGAATTATGAGCATATTAAATAAATTTATAAAAGATAAATTTAAAAACCCATATATAATAGTAGCTAGTTCTAACTCTAATATGTTATATGCAAAAAACATATTAGAAAAAAATAGTATATACAATGAACTTATACCAACACCTAAAGGATTTGGAGAAATATGTACCACTGCAATAAAATTTGATAAGGTACATCAAGATAAAATAATAAAACTATTAAACCAAAATAATGTAGATTATAAGGGAATATATTCATTAAAAAACAGATATAAATATGATTTGTCTAGTATATATGGTATGAATATATCAGATAACATGAGGAGTATATTACAAAAAATATCTAATAATATTGATTTAAATAAAGAAGATATACTGTATGTATTAGAAAGTAAGGATAAAATAGTATTTGATGCTCTTATAAAAACTGCTGATGTCATAAGAAAAGAATGTGTAGGAGATAGAATTGAAATTAGAGCTGCAATAGAATTTTCAAATTATTGTATTAAAAATTGTAATTATTGTGGTTTAAGAAGACATAAAAATCAATTTAGATATAGAATGAAAGAAGATGAAATCTTAAAAGAAGTAGACAAATTATATAAGTTAGGTATAAAAACAGTTATACTTCAATCAGGAGAAGATCCTTATTATACTACAGAAAAAATTATTTCTATTATAAGAAAAATAAAACAAAAATATAAGATGGGAATTACTTTAAGTATTGGTGAAAGAACAGAAGAAGAATATAAAATATTTAAAAATTCTGGAGTAAATAATTATTTGCTCAAAATAGAAACTTCAAGTGAAGATTTATTTGAATATATCCACTATGATAGTAAATTTAAAACAAGAGTAAAACATACAGAGTGGATAAAAAATGCTGGCTTGAGATTAGGATCAGGGGGAATGATAGGATTACCTAAGCAAACATTAGATCAAATAGCTGATGTAATATTATTTCAAAAAGATTATGGTGTGCATATGATAGGTTTTGGTCCATTTATTCCTACAAAAGGTACTCCATTTGAAAGTGAAAAAACTTCTGACTTAGATTTAAATTTAAAAGTTATAGCACTTACGAGAATAGTATGTCAAAATGTATTTATACCAGCTACTACAGCTATATCTACACTTAATAGAGAAGGACAAACTAAATCTCTTTTAGCTGGAGCAAACACAATAATGTTAATAAGTACTCCAGAAAAGTTAAGAGAAAAATATGGTATATATTCTGAGAAAAATATGGTTGATTTAGATTTTACCATTGAATCAATTAAATATTCAAATAGAAAATTGCCTAAATATCTAAATTATGATTATATACAAGAATTAGGCTATGATATAGATAAAAATTTGAAATGAGGAGATAAATATGAACTCTACACCCCGTTCCAATAGACTTCATATAGGTATATTTGGGAAAAGAAACACAGGTAAATCAAGCCTTATAAATGCTCTAACATCTCAAGAGATAGCATTAGTTAGTAATATAAAAGGTACTACTACTGATCCAGTATATAAATCCATGGAGTTATTACCTATAGGACCAGTTGTATTTATAGATACAGCAGGAATTGATGATGAAGGAAAATTAGGAGAATTAAGAATAAAAAAGACTTTAAAAGTATTAGAAAAAACAGATATAGCAATCATTTTATTAAGTTTTGAATCGGAAGATTTAGAATATGAAAAAAGTTTGATAGAAAATATAAAGAAGAAAAACATACCTATAATAGGAGTGTTAAACAAAGTTGATAAATATAATGGAAGTATAAAATATTTAGAGCAAGAACTAAATATAAAAATATATAAAACAAGTATTAAAACTAAAGATGGAATAGAAAAATTAAAAGATGAGATATGTAAATTGAAACCCTATATAAATGATGAAAATCCATTTATAATAAGAGATAAAATAAAAAAAAATGATGTTATAGTTCAAGTAACTCCAATAGATGATTCTGCACCAAAAGGAAGATTAATACTTCCTCAAGTTCAAACTATAAGAGAAGTGTTAGATGGTAATGGAATAAATATAGTGGTGCAAGACAGCGAGTTACAAAAGACAATTGAGTTATTTGGTGACAAAATAAAAATGGTTATTACAGATTCTCAAGTTTTTGGCAAAATAAAAGATATAGTACCAAATCATATATTTTTAACAAGTTATTCTATACTTTTTGGAAGATATAAAGGTGATCTTTTAGAGTTTACAAAAGGAATAAAAGAAATTAAAAGACTTAAAAAAGGAGATAAAATATTAATAAGTGAAGCCTGTAGCCATCATAGACAAAAAGGAGATATAGGAAGAGATAAAATACCAAAATTTCTACAAGAAATATCAGGAGTGGATCTTAATTTTGACTGGAGTTCAGGTAACAGTATACCAGAGGATATATCTAAGTATTCTTTAATTGTCCATTGTGGAGGATGTATGATTAATAGAAAGGAAATGGTTTCACGAATTAAAAATGCTTCACAAAAAAACATACCAATAATAAACTATGGAATTTTTTTAGCATATAAACATGATATATTAGAAAGAGCTTTAGAGATTTTTCCAGAACTAAATTAAATATGTTTCACGTGAAACATACCAATAAAAATAAACTGATAGCCATATTTATAGTGCTGTCAGTTTATTGATTATTATAGGATATTTTAGTATAATTTGAATTACAGGCATAACTTAAATAGGAGGGAGACTTTATGGAAAAAAGAATGTTATCACCTCAAGAAGTAGCTGATGCTACTATTAGAACAGCTGAAGGTAAAACTAAATTAAATTTCATACAAACATTCCTTTTAGGAATATTTGCTGGAGTTTTTGTTGGATTTGGCACTCATGGATATTTGACTGTAACACAAACCCTAGGAAATATTGATGTAGGATTGTCAAAATTAATAGGAGCATCGGTTTTTCCTGTAGGACTTATGTTAGTGCTGATGGCGGGAGCTGAACTTTTCACAGGAAATAATCTTATGACAATAGCACTTGTAGATAAAAGAATTACCTTTAGAAGTTTGTCTAAGAATTGGATTATTGTATATGTAGGGAATTTTATAGGATCTATTTTGCTTGCATATGCTATATATAAATCTGGACTGTACTCTGGAGAGAATATAAAAAACTTAGCTATTTCTGTAGGAGAAGCTAAGTTATCACTTTCATTTCATGATGCATTAATAAGAGGAATATTATGCAATATGATTGTAACATTGTCTGTTTGGTTTGCTACTGCAGCAAAAGATATAACTGGCAAAATATTAGCAATATGGTTTCCTATAATGCTTTTTGTTTTATCTGGTTTTGAACATAGTATTGCAAATATGTTCTTTTTACCTATAGCAAAATTTGTAGGCTTAGAATCAAGTTGGTTAAATATATGGTTAAATAATCTAATACCAGTAACTATAGGTAATGTTATTGGAGGAGGAATTATAGTATCAGGAGTATATTATTTAACATATATATTACCTAATAAAAAAACAAAAAAATCAAAATAGTAATTATTAAATATGGTATAATTATGATAATTAATTTAAATTGAGGTGATAAATTGATTTACCTAGATAATGCTGCAACTACATTTAAAAAACCTGAGATTGTTTATGAAAAGATCATAGAAAGTATGAGAGAATATGGAGCTAATCCAGGTAGAGGAGGACATAAATTATCTTTAAAAGCAGGCAGAGGAATTTATGAAACAAGAGAAATTTTAGCAAAATTATTTAATATAAATAATCCTATGAATATAATATTTACTTACAATGCTACAGAAGCTCTCAATTTAGGAATAAAGGGTTTACTTGAAAAAGGAGACCATGTAATAACTACAGCTATGGAACATAACTCAGTTCTACGGCCAATTAAAGCTCTTGAAAATCTTGGTGTAGAAAATACTATAGTTAAGTGTGATAGTGAAGGATTTGTAGAATTAAATGATATAAAAAGGTCAATTAAGAAGAATACAAAATTGATAGTTACGACTCATGCTTCAAATATTACTGGAACAATATTCCCTATAAAAGAAATAGGAGAATTGGCAAAAGCAAATAATATTATTTATATGGTAGATGCTGCACAAACAGCAGGAGTCTATGATATAGATGTAGAGAGTATGAATATAGATATATTGGCATTTGCAGGTCATAAAAGTCTTCTTGGACCTCAGGGAACAGGGGGATTATATATAAAAGAAGGTATAAATATACGTAATTTAAAAGAAGGTGGGACAGGAAGTAAATCTCATGAATTAGTTCAGCCTAGCATGTTACCAGATAGATATGAAAGTGGAACTCCAAACACCCCAGGGATTATAGCTCTCGGTGCAGGAGTTAAATATATACTAGATAAAGGAATAGAAAATATAAGAAATCATGAAATAGAACTTTTAAATTTTTTTATAAATGAAATAAAAGATGTAGAAGGAGTTATATTATATGGACCAACTGATGTATCTAAGAGGGTACCTGTAATACTTATGAATATAGGTAATGAAGACTCTTCAGAAGTTAGTTATATATTAGACAGTGTTTTTGATATAGCTACAAGATCAGGGCTTCATTGTGCACCACTTGCACATAAGACAATAGGGACATTAGAAAGGGGAGCTGTAAGATTTAGTATTGGTCCTTTTAATACTAAAGAAGATATAGCTAAAACCCTAAAAGCAATAAAGCAAATAGCTCATGAAGCAACTTGTGATTAAACTAGGGGAAGGAAGAAGAGTATGGATAGTATTTTAGAGATGTTAAGTTTATATAGAAGTCAAGTACTGCTTGGACTTATATTATTTTCTTTGCTATTATTTTTATTGTTTTTAATACAAGAATACAGAGTATCAAAATTAAAGAAAAAATATAAAACATTATTAGTGGGAAACGATGGGAAAAACTTAGAAGAAATTTTATTTAAAAATATAGATATGATAGATAGTATGAAGTTAAAAATAAAGGGTTTAGATGAAAAGTCAGATTTACTAAATGAAAAAGTAAAGAGCTCTATACAAAAAGTTGGTATGATAAGATATAATGCATTTGATGATATGGGTAGTGATTTGAGCTTTTCGGTAGCCCTATTAGATGAAAATGATACTGGACTTGTAATATCTAATTTATATGGTAGGAATGAATCTATAGGCTATGGAAAACCTGTTATTAATGGTGAATCTGAATATAAATTGTCTATTGAAGAAATACAAGCAATAGATAGAGCAAAACGAAAAGCTCTTTATATGGAAGATAAAGTGAGAAGGGCTACTAGGTAAAGTATAAAATGAAAATCGCATTTATAATAAATCCAGTAGCAGGTAGAAACAGAAAAAAAGATATAGTTCCTATAATTAAAAACAAATTTAAAAATATAGATTATAAATATATTATAACTCATACTAAAGATATAGATGATGCAAGATTAATAACAATGAAATACTTAAAACAAGATTATAAAATAATAGTTGCTATAGGTGGAGATGGAACAGTAAGAGAAGTAGCTAGTGGAATAAAAGAAATGAATAAAGGAATACTTGGAATTATACCAATGGGTACAGGAAATGATTTAGCTAGAACATTAAATATACCTTTAAGTCCAGATAAAGCATTAGATAGAATATTAGATCATAATATTAGAAATATTAATATTGCAAAGGTAGAACAAAACAAATTTTTAAATGTAGCAAGTATAGGTATTGATGCTGAAATAGTAAAAAATACGAGAATATTTAAAGGTCTATTTAAAGGCAAATTAGCTTATACTTTAGGTGTTCTAAGAACTCTTTTTATATTTAAACCTAAAAGTGTGACTATTAAATATGATGATATTGAAAAAAATGAAAAGGTATTATTAGTAGCTGTAGCAAATGGTAATTATTATGGTGGTGGAATGATGATATCACCTAATTCTAAAATAGATGACAATCAGTTAGATATTTGTATAATAAAAAATATATCAAAAATAAAATTATTATTTTTATTTCCATCTGTTTATAATGGCAAACATGGTAAATATAAAAAATATGTAAAGTTTATAAGTGCAAACTCTTTAAAAATATATTCAAAAGAAAAAATATTTTTAAATGTTGATGGAGACATTTTAGAAAAAAAAGGATTAATACAATTTGATTTATATAATAAAAATATTAAAGTAATCGTTTAGTGAATAAATAAACCTCCTATACAAATACTATTAATAGTATTTGTATAGGAGGTTTACTAGTATGAAAAGAATATCAATTCAAGATGGACTAAATGAATTAGCCTATGAGCTAAAAAAAAGAGGTTATGAGATAGTTGATCATGATTCAGATGCATATATATATATGGCAGATGGTTATGATATATCTAATTTAACAAATATGATTGATATGAATATGGGTGAAGATATGAACAATTCAAAAGGGACTTTACTTATAAATGCTTCAAATAAAAACATAGATCAAATAGAGCAAATATTAAATAAAGGGTATTATACTCCACTATTTTAATAAAAGTTAAATTAAAGATTAAATTTAATCTTTAATTTAACTTTTTATTGTCTATATTTAATTTAGATAAGGAGTATATAATAGAAGTAGAAATAATTCTTGCCATTTTCATTACTATATTTAGCCGAGTGTTTTGAAGTAAAATAAATTCCATAAAGCCAGATATATTTACAACTCCTGTTATATGAATATTACCTACAAGAGGTAGTTCTTTATTAACACCTGATCCAGGTTTTAAAGGTCCATCCCAGACACTTATAAAACCTACTCTGTTATACATACCTAAAGAAGCATCAATAGCTATTACAAATGGGTTATCAAATTTTTTATCTATAATATTAATATATGTAATTAGATTTTTAGCATGAACGGGTTTTTCTAAAGTTCCATAAATATGAACATTTTTAGTGTTTAGAAACAATCCTTTATCTAAAAAGTATCCAACAAGAGGTCCTAAGGAATCCCCTGTAGATTTATCAGTTCCTATACATACTATAACTATATCTGAATAAATAGGACTATAAGTTTCTGATAATTTTTTTAATAGAATATTAGAAAATGTAGATGTGGCAAAATCAGAGTTACAATCTATAGAATTGTTATTTTGATTCAACATATTTAAACCTCCATATGGATAAGATATTATATTGATATAAATATTATTTAGTCTATAATTAATAATATGATTTTATCCAATATATTATAAAAAATACTATATTTTATTTAAATATATTAGTTGTATGAATAGTTTAGAATATTGAATATCAATATATATCCAAATGCTTATAATTATATTTAAAAATATCCTTGACAAGCATATATATATTTGATATAGTACTAAGAGTCGTCAGGAAAGCTTGTCTTTCTAAGTGAAAAAAGAATTTAAAAGAAAATAAAAAAAGTTATTGACAAGCTACTTAAAACCTGATATAGTATTAAGAGTCGCTAGCAAACAGTGACAATGAATTGGTCTTTGAAAATTGAACAGTGTAGATAACAACAACTTATAAGTTGTAAAATTATAAAGCTAAATT
>NZ_QXXA01000021.1 GCF_009911265.1 Senegalia massiliensis
CTTGATTTTCTTCTATACTTTCTTCAGAAATCACTTCACCTTCAGCTTGGGCTTCATCTACATAATTTTCTTCAGATGTTGATTTTTTATCGAGTTGTTCTAATTGTTCTTGAGCTTGTCCTATTAAAACAGTAAGTTCTTCTATATCTATATTTAATTTTAATTCACTTTCTCTCTCAACTAAATTAATAATAGAATTATATCCTAAAATAGCATCTTCATAGTTTTGTACATCATATTGACTTTTACTCCAATTCATAACTCTGTCAATATTATTAACCATAAATTTAACAAATTTGTCATAATCAGAATATTGAGTATACCCTTTAATAAATAGTTTAGTTTGAAGTGATATATTTTCTTCTTCCATTGCTACATTATATAACGTATCCTCTTCTGAAAAATCATTCGCATTTGCTAATGATGTAAAGAATAAAATAAATATCATAAGTAAAATTGTAAACTTACTTTTTGTTTTCACATTATCTCCCCTTTTTTATATAATCTTCCTCCTTTGACATTATACCATTTAATCCTTTTTTTTCATATATAAATTTAAAAATAACTTAGAGATAATATTATCTCTAAGTTATTTTTAAATTTAATTACAATTTATTTCACTTAAAATATTTAATTATTATATTGTGGAATATCAAATATCAAAGTATAATCACTAGACTTATTATAAAAATCCGCAAAAATTTTAGCTTGTTTTATAGCCCACCCTATATCAGTAGCATATTGATGTGACCCCGGATTCTCAGGATTCCATCTCATTTTATATAAAGTGTCTTGACCTCTATTTATATATCCATTATTTATAAATTTAGCACCACCTATAATTGCCTTAGCAGGTGTATCCCATCCTTCTTCATATGCACGTATAGCACCACCCATTAATGGGTTACTATCAAAAGCACCTATTCCAAACATATTATAAACCTTTTTATAACTCTTAGATGTTTTTCCGCCTATTTGCGTGCCTGAGCTATTAATAAAATAGCCATCTTTATCTACTAATTTATAATTCTCATCAAGATATACTCCTTTAGCTAATTTAGAAGACCCATTACCTGTTTCAAGCTTAGCATGTGATATTAAGTAAAGTTCATTAATACTATGTATCCTTGATGCTTCTGCAAAAGCAGAACCCATCCCATGTAAGATTCCCTGTCCATATAAAATTTCATTTAAATCTTTTTCATTTACACCTGTACTAACAGATAGAACAACAAATTGAAAAATATTATCTGTTACAACCTCTGTATTTATAAAACTCCCTGGATTCATATGATAAAAAATTGATTCTTTATTTGCTGCATACCAACCATATTTATCTTTAGGGATACTCAAATTAGCATACTTTGATAAATCTGTACGTGGATAAGCATCTCCTAAATTCATTTGCTCATTCAGCGCATCATTAATTGATGTATTATATTTTGTAGTATAAAAATTATTACTATTTACTACAATATTACGTTGAGATAATGATAATAATAGGTTAACCTCAGTTTTAATTTGATTAGATAATGATGGCATAGTTAGTATATCATTATAGTAATTTATTGCACTATTAAAGTTTCCTTTTGAATGATGATTCTTTCCTAAATTTAATAATCCCTTTGCTGTATTCTCTAATCTTTCTTTTATCTCTGGGCTTTCTGGATATAACTCATATCCTTCCATATATATCTTTCTTTTTCCACTTGCTGTATATTCATTTTTTCCTAGTTCCAATATTTCTTCCAATGATCTATATACTATTCCTTTATTAGCTACACTTCTATATATTTCTGCAAACCCTATTGTTT
>NZ_QXXA01000022.1 GCF_009911265.1 Senegalia massiliensis
CATTTGCTAATGATGTAAAGAATAAAATAAATATCATAAGTAAAATTGTAAACTTACTTTTTATTTTCATATTATCTCCCCCTTGTCATTTTAAATATAAACCTTATCATTTGACATTATATCATCTAATAATCCTTTTTTCTACATATTATTTAAAGTCAATTGTATGTTTTTTTCTTATAACTTTTCTTAAGATTAAATAAGTTTTAACAATATATTCTTATTAAAAATATTAATATATAAATTCAACAAAAATAATAAGTCGTTTACCAAATTACATCCAATTTGGTAAACGACTTATTATTAAAATTGTCTTAATTCACAAACCTATTATAATAATATATCTTCTTTTTTTAATACTTTAAATATTGTCTTAATAAAGACCTTTATGTCCATTGCCATGCTAAAATTTTGTAGATATTTTTCATCAAATTTCAACTTATCTTTATCTTTAATTCCATCTCTACCATTAACTTGAGCCCAACCGCTAATTCCTGGGTACAATTTATCTATCCCTTTTTTCTTTCTTTCTTTAATCAAATAACCATGATCTTTAATCATAGGTCTTGGACCAATAAAACTCATTTCTCCTTTTAAAATATTAAATAACTGTGGCAATTCATCTAAACTCAACTTTCTTATAATACTACCTATTTTAGTTCTATATTTATCCGCATCTTTCATTTCATCTGTTGGTACATTTGGACATCCAACTACCATTGTCCTAAACTTATAAATAATAAAAACCTTGCTATCCTTACCAATTCTTTCTTGCTTAAACAAAATAGGACCTTTAGAAGTCATTTTAATCGTTACACTTATAAATAACATAATTGGACTAGATAATATGAGTAAAATTAACGCTCCTAAATAGTCAAAAGTCCTTTTAGTTAATAAATAATACCTGCTATTACGTAATGAATTATAATTTGTTTTATTAGAAATTGATATATCATTATTATATTCCATAATTTACCTCTACTTTATTTTAAATTTATAAATACATTAATTCCATTCGTAAAAATAATGAAATAAATACTAGTATTTTTAAATTTTTCTACATTTATTGTATAGTAATAGATTAATATAGTCAACCTTAAATTGGTAATAAAATTCTAATTTAAGGTTTATTAAAATACTCTAATATCCCTTTCACTATCCTATCACTAGCCTTACCATCTCCATACGGATTAATTGCATTAGCCATTTTATCGTATTCATTTTTATCTTTTATGAGAGTATTTACTGCTTCATATACATCATTTTCTTCTATTCCTACTATTTTTACTGTTCCTGCTTCTACCGCTTCTGGTCTTTCTGTTTCTTTTCTAAGTACTATTACTGGTTTACCAAGAGAAGGTGCTTCTTCTTGTATTCCTCCTGAATCTGACATTATGATATCACATTTAGACATCAAATTTACAAATGGTTTGTAATCTAAAGGTTCTATAAGATGAACTCTTTCTACTTCTCCTAATACACTTTTCACTAATTCTCTTACTTTAGGATTTAAATGTACTGGAAATACTATTTCAACATCCTTATTTTCTTCTATTATTCTTTTTACTGAATTAAATATATTTATCATAGGCTGTCCTAGATTTTCTCTCCTATGTGAAGTTAAAAGTATTACCTTTTTATTATCAAAATCTATATTATTTAATTTTTCTTCACTGAATTTATAGTCTTTATCTATAGCCATCATAAGTGCATCTATTACTGTGTTACCTGTTATTGTTATATCTTTTTCAGCAATATTTTCCTCTAATAAGTTGTTTTTATTGCTTATTGTAGGAGCAAAATGAATACTTGCTATCCTTCCAGTAAGACTTCTATTAATTTCTTCTGGATATGGTGAATATTTATCCCCACTTCTAAGTCCTGCTTCCACATGTCCTACAGGTACTTTTTGATAAAATGCTGCTAGAGATCCTGCAAATGTTGTAGTTGTATCTCCATGTACTAATATCATATCAGGATTTTCTTTTAAAATAACTTCTTCAATTCCCTTCAATACATTTGTTGTTATTCCAGTTATACTTTGTCTATCTTTCATTATATTTAAATCGTAATCTGGATTAATGTTAAATAATTCTAATACTTGGTCAAGCATTTGTCTATGTTGAGCTGTCACACATACTATTGATTTTATCTCTCTAGATTCTTCTAATTTTTTTATTAATGGAGCCATTTTAATAGCTTCAGGCCTAGTTCCAAATACTGTCATAATTTTAATCATTAAATATTACTCCTTTTCTTCTTTAATTTTAGTTACACCTTTTTTAAAATCACTTTCTAATCCTACTTCTTCCAATACATTTTCTAAATCCTTTTCTATAATCCCTTCAGATTTATCTTTTATAAACACAACTACTATAGTTTGAAAAATTATAATTATATCTTCTAATAAATTATAATTTCTTATATACATTAAGTCAAATTTTAATTTTTCTTCAAATGATGATGCATATTTCCCTTGTATTTGAGCTAAACCTGTAATTCCTGCTTTTACATTCATCCTATATTTGTAATCAGGATCTATATTTGCAAATTTTTCTACAAAAAATGGCCTTTCAGGTCTTGGTCCTACTATGCTCATATCTCCTTTTAATACATTAATAAGCTGTGGAATCTCATCAATTCTTGTACTTCTTAAAAACCTACCTACACTTGTTATACGAGGATCTTCTTTGTCACTAAGTACAGGTCCTGTAGTTTTTTCTGCATTTTGAACCATACTTCTAAATTTATATATGTTAAATTCTTTATTATTGAAAGTTATTCTTATTTGCTTATATAGTATTGGTCCTTTAGAATCTATTTTTATAGCTATAGCTACTATTAATAAAATTGGTGATGCTATTATTAATCCTATAGCCGATATGGTTATATCAATAAATCTTTTTACTATTCTTTGTTCAAGTGTCAACTCCATTGGTGATATCTTAAATGTCAATATATCATCAAATTCTTCAATTTTTGATTTTAATATAAACATATCTTGAAGATTAGGTATTAAAAACACTTCTTTATTTCTTCTTTGAGCATTTTTAATTATATTTAATCTATCCTTATATTCAATATCTGTAGATATAATTACTGCATCTACTTTGTTAATATATTTATATAACTTTCTATCTATACCTTTATAATATAAATACTTTATAGTATACCATTTTCTATTGTTCAATACTTTTTTAGCTATATTATTTATATTTTCTTTTTCACCTATTATTAAAATTTCTTTTATACCATGAAATCTTTTAACTACATCTATAAGAAATAACCTCCAAATTCCCAATAATATTAATTGAAAAATATATGCTAATATAAATACTGTTCTGGGAAAAGCAAATCCTCTAAATATAAATGTAACTGCCATTGATGCTAAAGATATCATTGCAAGAGATATACTTAAGGATAATAATGTTTCTAATGAGGATTTTTTTCTTATAGATAATAGTCCATATAAATCAAAAAACATTACTGTAAATAAAGCTATTATTGGTAATAGATCTATAAAAGGTTCTATATTCCTCTTAGGTATATCAAAATCAAACTTAACTAAATATGATATATAAAAACCTAATAAAACTAGTCCTATATCCATTATCATAGCTATTAATTTGTTTGTTTTATTAAATTTACCTAATTTAAATAAATTCATGATATATCCCTTCTTTTCTATGTAGATAAATAACACCATGATACTATGGTGTTATTTATCTGGTATATTTCCTAAATTTTTAAATATCATATTTGTACCTTCAAAATTTTCTTCTTTTAATATGTTTTTTGTATCAAATATTAAAGGTGTATTCATTGATTTTACAAGTTCCTTATAGTTTATATCTTTAAATTCATTATGATCTGATAATATAAGTATCATATCTGAATCTTCTACTGCTTCTTCTCTATCTAAAAGGGTAAGTTCAGTATCTTTTACATGTGGATCATGTAATACTACATTTATACCCTTGTTTTTAAGTATATCTACTATTTCAATAGCTGGAGATTCTCTTAAATCATCTGTATTTCCTTTATAAGTTATACCAAACACTGATACTTTTGAATCATTTTTAGGTAATAATTCTTCCACTTTTGATACTACGTATTTAGGCATAGAATTATTTGTTTCACGAGCTAATGATATTATATTAGCTAGTTCAGGAGCTTTTTCTATTATGAAATATGGATCTACTGCAAGGCAATGTCCACCTACTCCAGGTCCTGGAGTATGAATATTTACTCTAGGATGTTTATTTGCAAGATTCACTACATCTAGTGAACTAATGTCTAATTTGTTACATATTTTTGTAAGTTCATTTGCAAGTGCAATATTTACATCTCTAAATGTATTTTCCATAAGTTTAGACATTTCTGCTGTTTTTGATGTAGTTTTTAATATTTCACCCTTTACAAAAGTTTTATATATTTTTGCTGCTTCATCTGTACATTTTTCTGTTACTCCACCTACTATTCTATTATTTTCTACCAACTCTTCCATTATTTTTCCTGGGAGTACTCTCTCTGGGCAATGAGCTAAAAATATATCTTCACCTATTTTAAATCCTTTTTTTTCTATAATTGGTTTTACTGTCTCATCTGTTGTAGTAGGTGATATTGTAGATTCTAATATAACTACATCACCTTTTTTAATAAATGGTAATATAGAACGAGTTGCTGATTCTACATAGCTTAAATCACATGATTTATATTCATCATCTTTGTTTGGTGTTGGTACTGCTATTATAAATACATCTGCCACTTCTGGTGTAGTGCTTGCTTTTATCTTTTTTTCATCTACCATTTTTTTAAATGCTTCACCAAGTCCTGGCTCTTCTATATGAACTTGTCCTCTGTTTAACTTATCTACTACTTTTTGATTTACATCTACTCCAACAACTTGTTTTCCATTTAAAGCAAACATTGTTGCTGTAGGTAGACCAATGTATCCTAATCCTATAACACAGATTTTATCCATCATAAATCCTCTCCTAATATAATTACAATCTCCAATATAAGTAATTCATATCTTCTGCACTTTTTTTATCTAACATTCCTTTTACATCAATCAATACTGGCTTATGATTCCAATATAATTTTTTAATGTCTCCTAATGATATTTTTTGAAATTCATTGTGTGGTACCGCTATTACTACTGCATCCATATTTTTTATCTCATTTATCGGTTTAAGCTCTAATCCATATTCTTCAAATACTTCTTCTTTATCTGCTAATGGATCTACTACTGTAATGTCTATGCCATATTCTTTCAACTCATTTATTATATCTATTACTCTGGTATTCCTTACATCTGGACAATTCTCTTTAAATGTTATACCAAGTACCACTACTTTAGCATCTTTTATTTTTTTATCTGCTTTAATAAGGGTTTTTACTGTGTTTTCTGCTACATACTTTCCCATATTATCATTTATCTTTCTTCCTGATAATATTATTTGAGAATGATAGCCTAATTGTTCTGCTTTATATACAAAGTAATATGGATCTACTCCTATACAATGTCCTCCTACTAACCCTGGGGTAAAGTTTAAAAAGTTCCATTTAGTTCCCGCTGCTTCAAGTACTGCCTTTGTATCTATATTCATCATATTGAATATCTGAGATAACTCATTCATAAATGCAATATTTATATCTCTTTGTGAATTTTCTATGACCTTTGCTGCTTCTGCTACTTTTATACTCTCAGCTCTATGAACTCCTGCTTCAATTATTAACTCATAAACCTTTGCCACATCTTCTAATGTTTCATCGTCCATACCTGACACTATTTTTACTATTTTTTCTAAAGTGTTTACTTTATCTCCTGGATTTATTCTTTCTGGTGAATATCCAACTTTAAAGTCTTCTCCATATTTAAGTCCTGATTCTTTTTCTAATATAGGTACACATACTTCTTCTGTTACTCCAGGATATACAGTTGATTCAAATACCACTATAGAGCCTTTTGTAAGATTTCTTCCAACTGTTGTTGTTGCAGATACTACTGGATCTAAATTTGGTGTTTTATCTCCATTAATAGGTGTAGGTACTGCTACAATATGAAATTTAGCTTCTCTAATCTTAGATTCATCATTTGTTAATACAGCTGAAGTTTCTTTTATTGATTTATCTCCAACTTCACCCGTTACATCTATTCCATCATGATATTTCTTAATTTTATTCTTATTATGATCTATTCCTATTACATCAGTTCTTTTCGCAAATGCTATTGCTAATGGTAAGCCTACATAACCTAACCCTATTACTGAAATTTTTTCTTCTTTATTCTTTATCTTTTCATATAATTTCATTAAATTTTTCTCCTTTCATAATTTATACATCATTAATAGTTTTTGAAATAAATTCAGCTATCTCATCTGCTCCATTAGTATCAATTAATTTTTTGCAATTCTCTTTCATCTTTAAATTATTTGAAGGATTTAGTACATAATCAATATTTTCTGTTAAAGTTTGATCTGCCACTTCTTCTATAACTTTTGCTGCTCCTGCCATAGCTGCTTTTTTTGCTCTTGCTAATTGATCATCTGTTTTTGTATTTGTATTAGGTATAAATATGGAAGGCACACCAAAATACATTAATTCATGAAAAGTATTGTATCCAGTCGCTGAAATTGCCATATCAAATGCTTTAAAATATCTAGAATTTGGATAATCCCTTATAACTAATAATCTATCTTGGAATATATTTAGTCTCTTGCCAATAATTGATTCTCCCATAACAATATAAACATCTTCTTTTTGTTCTAATATTTTAAGTACTTTATTTATAGTAGAATTAATATCATCAATATTTCCTGCTCCTAATTGGACATATACAATTTTATATCCCTTTGGAATTTGTAATTTCTTTCTAACTTCTTCTTTAGATAATAATTCAGTTTTTTCAAGGTAAATAACTGGATTAAACTCATTTTCTTTTTTTATCATTCCAGCTTCTCCTGGTTTTAAAACATGATCAAAAAACTTTTCTTTATCATCTCTTATAGTCTCAAGGCCTTGTTTAGCACGCCCTCTTTTAATCCAAATTTTATTCAAATTTTGAGTTTCTGTCATTGTAGACACTAGACCAGCATAAGGATATGCCCCATCAAACACTAACATGGATGGTCTATGCATTTGAATAATTCTACTTAGTTGCTCTTCTAACAAACCATTCCATTGAGTAGCTGTAACATCTTCTGAAAATAACATTTTAGAAGGTAGATGATACCCTAAAAATCCTTCTTGAAGGATTAAGTGCATAGCAGAGCTAGTTGAGAAAAAAATTATTTCTCTATCTGGATCTATTTTTTTTATTCTTCTTGCAATAGCTAATAATCTAGTCAAGTGTCCTAATCCCGCTCCATTAGTAGGTGTAAATATTATACCTCCCCTACTTGACTCTATAGGTTTAATTACCTTTCTTACATCATTCAGTTCTATATACTCTAGTAAATTTTTCGATTCTTTTTTATATTTTCTATAAATACTTATTAAAGTTTTAGGTAGTTTAATAGCTTTTTTAGGTGATTTAATAGCAGATATTAACGCTTCACCTAGCTTATATCTTGTAGAAGTATTGCTACTTAAGTTTTTTATTTTGTTGTATGCATTTTTCAATATATCATTTTTCACTTTTAATTCTAATTGTTTTTTATATAGTTTTTGTTCTAGCCCTATTATTTCTTTCATTAAATATTCTTCATCAATATATTTTTTTGATTCATTAGATGTGGATAAGTCATCATTTTTGATGTTTTGAATATAATTTTTAAGATTTTTTATTTCTTCATTTCTTTTATCTAAAAGTTTTTTTCTATCACGATTTAATTTGTCTAAATTTTTTTCAATATTAGCAAATTCTTCTTCACCCAACTTTATCCAGTCAAGTAATTTATTTATATCTAATTTATCAATAGAGTCTAAATATGCCTCTCTTCTTTCACCTATATAATATATAACTTTATCTCTTACCTCAATTGATATTGTTTCAAAGTAAGGATATAACTCTCTTATTAATGTATAAATGTAAAATGTTTGTTTATGATCATGAAATCTCAGGTATCCAAATGGAACCGTGAGTACTAGTCGTGCTTTAGAATTTAAAATATTATATATAGGTTTTAATAATTTTTCAGGATGACTAAAATGCTCTAGTACCTCTCCTAAAATAGCAGTATCAAATTTTTCATCGACAAATTTTTGTTCTAATTTAGTAGAGTCATAATTTATAAACCTTATATTTTTCTTTACTATTTCTGATTCTTTAGATAATTCTTCCTGAGCTTCTTTTATTTTATTTTCTTCTAAATCTATTCCTGTAACATTAAATCCTTCTCTTCCCAATAATATTGATACTATACCTTGACTACTTCCTATATCAATAACTTTGTTTCCTTTTACATTCTTACATATCCAATGTATTCTATATTGTGTTTTTTGAAAAGTTTTTTCTGAATCCACTTTACCATAGTATCGGTTAGTTATTTGATCATCATTCACTTATTTCACCTTCTTATATAAACTAATTTAATCTATATTATATCTTCATATATTCCTATAAACTTTTCTTTTTCATTTTCCCAATTATATATTTTTTTTACTTTTTTACAATTTAATTTAGCTTCTTTCCATTTATCTTTATCATTCAATAATATATTAACTACTTTTGCTATTTCTTTACTATCTTCTGTATTTACTGCAAGACCTGTCCCTTCTCCTTTTACTACTTTCTTTATTTCTGGAAAATCACTTGCTATTACAGGTACTTCTGCCATCATGTATTCAAATAATTTATTTGATAATGTAGAATAATGATTAAAACAAATATTTTGTAATACTTGAAATCCTAAATAAGCATTCTTGGTGTATTTAGGTAAATCATTAACTGGTACCTTTGGTATAAATCTTACTTTTTCTTCTAATTTCATTTCTTTTACCATATCTATTATTTTAGGCTTCAGTTTTCCGTCTCCTAAAAATACTACTATTCCTCTATCAAAATATGGTATAGCTTCAACTATCTTTTCAATACCTCTCCCCTCTTGTATTCCACCTTGATATAATAATATAGGTTCACTTTCATCTATATTAGCTATTTTTCTCAAATCAAATTCTTCATTTATTTCTTTATAAAAAGGATAATTGTGAATTACCTCTGGTTTTTTTATATTATATAGTTTTTTAGTATAATCTGCTCTTGTATCTGTTGTCATTATCATTTTGTCTATTTTTGTTATCAAAAACTTTTCTAAATAGTAATATTGCTTCCCTACATATCCCGTCCTATCTGTTTGTACTTCATGGGAGTCATATACTAATTTTGTTCTCTTAAATAATTTGCAGATATATCCTTGGGGCAATGTATTTAAATCATTACTATGATAAATATTATAATCTTTTTTTAGTCCTTCTCTTATCATTCTTACAAATATCATAAATCTAATATATATTTTCATAAGATTAGCTTTCTTAAGAAATAATCCTACTAATTTATATATAATAAATAAAGGTAAAGCTATTATAGCTAAAGGAATAAGAGGTATTAAAAGTAATTTATTATTCATTACTTTTCTTTTAAATTTAGATAAAGATTTTCTCCACTCTTTTGATTTTAAATATATATCTGGATATCTTTTAACTCTTTTGACATGAAACCCATTTATATCTTCTTCCATAGGTAAACTTTTATCATTAGGATCATGAATACATATTAAGTCTACATCATAACCTGAATCTGAAAGTGCTGTACATTCCCTTAATACTCTAGCATCGTTTGTAAAATGATTCCACACAAACATACAAATACTTTTATTCAAAATTAATTACCTCTTTTCTTTCTTATGTTATTCATATATTCTTTATAATCTTTTAGTATTTGTTCTGTAGGACCAAAGTCTTTTACTTTTCCTTTTTCAATCCATAACACGGTATCACATAAGTCTCTTATTGTAGATAAACTATGAGATACCATAATTACTGTTCTATCTTCATATATTATTTCTTTTAATTTCTGAGTACTTTTATCTTTAAATGATTGATCCCCTACACCTAACACTTCATCTATAAGAAGAATATCTGGTTCTATATGAATTGCTATGGAAAAGGCAAGTCTACTTTTCATACCTGAAGAATATGTTCTTATAGGATTATATATGAAATCTCCTAGCTCTGAGAATTCAATTATTTCATCAATTTTATTGTCTATCTCTTTTTTTGTAAATCCTAATGTTAATCCATTTAAATATACATTTTCATAACCACTTAATTCAGGCTGGAATCCTGCTCCTAGTGTTAGTAAAGATATAGAATCTTCATAAACATGTATTTCCCCAGAATCAGGTTGGAAAATATTTGCTATTGTTTTAAGTAATGTAGTTTTCCCTGAACCATTACTTCCTATAATTCCAACATTACTCCCTTTTTCTATCTGAAAACTAACATCTTGTAATGCCCATACTTCTTTTGTTCTTATATTTTTTTGACGTTTAAACATTTTTACTAATTCTTTTTTCATGTTCATACTTTTAATAAATTTATATTTTAAATTTAAATTTTTAACTTCAATTGCTAAATTATTCATTTTATATCACCTTTGTGTAGTTTTTGTCAAATTTATAAAGATATTTCAACCCTATAGTTATTAGAATTATACCGACTATCAACCAAACTAATAATGGTAAGTATAATGGTGATGTCCCTTCTAAAAATATATTTCTATAACTTGTATATATGGTTGTTAATGGATTAAACCACCATATAAATCTAACACTTTCTGGAATACTCTCTAAATCATAAAGGGTCGGAGATACATAAAACCAAAATCTTAATGTAAAGTCTAATATATTGTCAATATCTTTAAAAAATACACCTAAATGAGAGAATATAAATCCAAGTCCTAATATTAATAATAATTGAACAAAAAACACAGCTAAAAACTCAAATAAATGTAATGTATAAGGTACTCCAAAAAATATCATTAATACTAACAATACTAATATTCCAAATAAATACTTTGTAGTATTTATTAATGTTTTAATCAACGGAAGTATAAATTTAGGTAAGTATACTTGTTGTAATATTGACGACTTACCTTTTATACTTTTTGTAGAATCTTTTATTGAAGAAACTGTCCATTTCCATGGTACTAATGCTGCAAATACAAATATTGGGAAGTTTTCTCCACCTCTTTGAAATATCACCATTACTACTAACATATATACTAGCATGTACATTAATGGATCTAATATCCACCAAAAATACCCTAAAAATGTACTTGATAACTGAACTTTTAGTTCTGATTTTGTTGTATATAATATATATTCTTTATATTTTTTGTAATCATTTATTGCTCGTTTTAATACTGACATATTCTATTTCCTTTCTATAACAAATCTATAAGTTTTTTAATATTTTCATCCCAGATAAATTCTTGTTTCAATAATCTAGATTGATTATCTATTATCTTTTTTCTTAATTCTTCATTATTTGCCAATTTCAATATATTTTCTGACATAGATTTTATATCATATGGTTCCGATACTAACCCAATATTTTTTTCATATATCATAGATGCTATATACCCCTTCACACCTGCTAATATTGGCAATTTAGCTAACATATATTCAAATATTTTTGACGGTATAACTGTCTTAAAGACTTCTATGTCTTTTAGATGAATAAATCCTATATGACATTTAGATAATTCTCTAAAAACCTTATCTTTTGACACTACCCCTAGGAGTTCTATATTATTCAAATTGTAACTTTTAATTAAATCCCTAATCTTTTCTAACTCTACTCCTGTGCCTATTATTTTAAATCTTATATTGGTATGTGATCTTAAATTCTTTGCAATTTCAATTAATGAATCTATTCCTTGAGCATACCCTATAGTTCCTGCATATACAATTTCAATTATATCATTCTTTTTTTTAAAATCATTATTAATTTTATTAAGTTCTTGTTTCATTATTCCATTGGGGATATATATTATTTTATTTTCATCTAATCCTTTTGATTTTAATGGCTCTATGAATCCTTTGCTATTAATTATAATCTTATCAGCTTTTCTATACATTATATCTTCAAAAATATATGCTGGCTTAAGTATCATTTCATTTTTAAATAATTTCAATTCTTTGACTGAATCTGGCCATAAGTCTCTAATATCTAATATTAATTTAGCTTTATAACGCTTTTTCAGTATTACTCCTATAACTACTGCAAATATAGGTGGAGAGGTTACTATGATTCTATCAAATTTTTTCTTGTTTTTTAAAGCATCTAATATTCCTCTTATCATGAAATTTAAGTATAAGCCTATTCTTTTTACTTTATTAGATGAATAATCATTATAAAAACTTTGAACTCTTAATATCTCTATATTTTCTAGATTATTATCTTTTTTATTCCATGATATATTTTTATATAAGTCTCTATTTGGATAAGTTGGCTCACTTGTTAATACAGTTAAATTTATATTTTCTTCATTCAAATAGTATGCAATATTATTCATACGATTTGACGCTGCTCCTATCTCAGGAGGGAAATGCTGCGTTACCAGTAATACGTTCATATCAACACCCTAATCAATGTAAATTTTAATTTACTATTCTCATTACAGTATTATACTTTTTCTGATATAAGTCAATAGTAGCTTAGTAGTATATTTGTTAAAAAATGTTTAAATTTGTTCAGTTTAAATGCCTTTAATAAACCAAAAATGATAGAATCACATGATTCTATCATTTCATTACTATTTAACTATCTCTTTTAAATATTCCATAAAATCATCTTTTAAATCATTTCTTTTAAGTACAAATTCTACTGTTGCTTTTGTAGCTAGTATAAATCTTTGTATATATTGTACCTTATATATCAATCTAAAGCAAGATTCACAAAAATAATCCCCTCAATTTGAGGGGATTATAAAACTAATTCTTTACACCATACTTTGGTATTTCAAATCTAAGTGTATAGTCATCACATAGTTCATATAATTCTTTTATTTTTCTTGTTTGTTTTGATGCCCAACCTATATCTGTTGCATATTGATGTACTCCTGGGGAATCTGGATTCCATTTCATCTTATATAATGTGTCTTGTTTGTAGTTTGGATTATTTACATATTTCTCTGATATAAATTTTGCTCCTCCTATTATTGCTTGTTCTGGAGTAAACCATCCAGAGTTATATGCATATTGACTTCCACCACCTATAGGATTTGAATCATATGCTCCTATTCCATACATATTATATACTATTTTTCCATTTACCTTTACCCCTGTTGCAAGTGTTGACTTACCATATCCTGTTTCTAACAATGCATGTGATATTAGGTATATTTCATTTATATTATATTTTCTACTTGCTTCTATAAATGCTGCACCTTTACCTTCAAGTATTCCTTTACCTTTTAATATATTGTTTAATTGAGATGCATCAAGTCCACTACTTCCTGATAATACTAAGAACTGATACATTTCTTGTGGAGCTTTATTTGAATTAGATGTATAGTCGCCTGATACCCAACCTACTATTCCATTGACTTTTATTTTATACCATCCATTTTGCTCTCCTAATACAATATATATTTCATCTGCTTTAACTCGAGAAAGTAATGATCCACTTTCACTTGGTTTATTTCTTACATTTAATACTGCTGCATCTACTTTTATAGAGTAAAGATTACCTGTTTCTCCTCTACTTACTGTATGTGCTTCTTCTTCTCCTTTAAGATAACCACCATGTACCCAGCCAACTACTTTTCCTGTATCTATTTTATACCAGCCATTATGTTCTTCTATTGGTTTATAAACTTCACCGTATTTCACTTGGTCTATAACAGATGTAGATGTAGTATAACTTTCACGTACATTTAATACTGATGCTGTTACAGTCATCTTGTCAAATAAACTTGTATTTGAATTCGCCCTATAACTTGTGCTTACATATCCTCCATGTATCCATCCTGCTGCTTTTCCTGTATTTATTTGATACCAACCATCTTTTTCTCCTAATATTGTATAAACTTGTCCACCTTCAACTTGATCTACTACTGGTGTGCTAGTTGTATTACTTTCACGTACATTTAATATTGGAGTAGTTATTTTTAGTTGTCCTATTATATCGTATGAATATTCTCTATCTGAATTTTGGATGAAATTTTCTGGATTTAGATATTTATCTACATCAGGTAAATTTGCTGTAGTCCATCCATATCCATATTTATCTGTTTGAGGATTTTTATTCATCTGTGTAAGTAGAAAATCTTGGAAACTTTTGCTATAGTTTATATTTTGATATATTATATTTCCTACTACAGAATGAGCTATTTCACTAGTTACTACTCTAGTTGTTCCTTTTATTCTAGCATTTACTCTAAATATATAATTTCCTCTTTGTGTTGGAGTGAATACTAAAGTATTATCTAATGAATAGTCCTTTTGTTTTTTCCAACTTCCATCATTTCGCTTTACAAAATATTCATATTCCACATTCCCCATATCTGATAATGCTGTGATTGTTACAGGAACATTTATATATGTGTCTTTTTGTTTATCTTTTGAAATATTTATTTGTTGTAGTGCATCTTTTACAGTATGAGTTATTTGTTTTGAAATAACTTCTGTTGTTCCTTTTATTCTAGCATTTACCTTTATAGTATATGTACCAGAATTTTTTGGTGTGTAATTTATACTATTAGTTGTACTATAGTTTTTTAACTTTGTAAATTCACCATTGGGAACTTTTACTAAATATTCGTACTCTACATTTTCGCTTCCTACTGCTTCTACTTTTATATTTAAAGTATCATTTATATATGTAACTTCTTTATCCTTTGTAATAATTATATCTTCTAATTCTTCTTTTGGTTTTTCTGGCTTTTCAGGTTCTGTTTCGCCTTCTATTTTCTTTACATATCCACCATGAATCCATCCTGTTAACTTGCCTGTATCTATTTTATACCAGCCATTTTTCTCATCTAATGGCTTGTACTTTCTTCCTTCATATACTTGAAATATTCTAGTGTAATTAGTTGAAGGGCCTGTTCTTACATTTAATATTGGTGTATCTATTATTATTTCTTTTGGCAATTCTTTGTCAGGTACATCTGGATTTTCTGGCTCTGTAGGTTTCTCTACTTTTATTTTTTCTACATATCCACCATGAACCCATCCTGTTACTTTACCTGTATTTATTTTGTACCAGCCATTTTTCTCATCTATTGCTTTGAATTTTTGGCCTTTTGATACTTGACTTATTCTTCTATAGCTAGTTGAAGGGCCTGTTCTTACATTTAATTTTACTGCTGTTACTTTTAGTTCTGTATCTGTGCCTGTTGGTGGTTTAGGTTTATCTGGTTTTTCAGTACTTGCTTTCTGTACATAATCACCGTGCACCCATCCTGTTACTTTACCTGTGTTTATCTTATACCAGCCATTTTGTTCATCTATTGGTTTGAACTTTTGGCCTTTTGATACTTGACTTATTCTATAACTATTTATTGTAGGTTTTAATCTCACATTTAATCTTGTTGCTGTTACTTTTATCTCAGGATAATTTTTGGTAGGAATAGCCATCACATAATCACCATGAATCCATCCTGTAATACTGCCTGTTCTTATTTTGTACCATGATCCACTTTGATCATAGACTGTATAGACTTGTCCAACTCTTACTTGTGAAAGTCTTTTAGAGTTGGTTGTAGGCTTTTGCCTTACGTTTAATACTTGTGTTGTAACTTTTACATCTTTTATACTTGTTCCTGTTGCATAAGATATTCTAGGCGATAAAATTTCAGAGAATTTATTTTGTGATTCTTCTTTTACATCACCATTTGAAGCTGCAAACAATACAAGCATACCTGATGTCAGTATTAATACTTTTCCTTTCAAGATATCCCTCCTTTAGTTCACATTTTACAAATTAAAACATAATATTACATTGTAATATTATTGTAACATTATTCCGAATTCAAGTCACTAGGTAATGTGAACTAAAGGGATAATTTTTCTAGTTTTTTTATATTTATTATTACTATTTTTTTATTTTCTATATCTATTATATTTTTTTCTTTAAGCATATTTAACCCTCTTGTAACAGTTACTCTTGATACCCCCATTAATTCTGATATCTCTTGATGAGTTAGTGGAAGGTCTATTATATGTTTACCATTTATTTTTTTACCTTCCTGGACATATAGTCTAAGTATTTGATTTGAAAGCGCAGATAATGAATCGCTAAAAGCTAAACTTTTCAATTGAAGCATTATTATTCTAAATTTCCTTGACGAACTATATAAGAAGTATCTATATATATCTGGATTATTTTCTAATGATTTTTCTAAGTTTTCCTTGTTTATTATTGAAATACATGCATCTGTCATTGCTATAGATGTCTTATTTATATCTCCACCACCAAAGTAATCTACTTCTCCTATTACTTCTCCTCTTTGAAGTATATATAGTAACTTTGATGCACCATTTTCATTTATAAGGGTTTGTTTTACTTTGCCATCTACTACTATAGCTATGTATTCTGATGTAGGAGTTGATATTACACTATTCTTTTTGTAGTACCTTATTACTCCTTTGTCTATTAAATTATCTATAAAAAAGTTTCTCATTCTTTCTTGCATTTCTCTATCAAATATTTTGTATTGCATATTACTCACCTATTTCAAAAAAATTTAATAAAAGGAGATGCTAATGCATCTCCTAAATAACTCTTTTACTTTTCACTTTCATATATTCTCTCCAACTTCCCGAAGGAATATATGTTTTTTTTGCATTTCTATTTTGTATGTTTTTCAAATTGAAACTATATACATATGCTTTTAATATTTTTTCATTATCTAATAGTTTTATATCCTTTATAACTCTATTATACTCATTTAATTCTGAGTTTTTTTCTATATATCCTTCTAATGTATCTAATGATACTAAATTTTTATCAAAATCTTCTATTTCTATTAATTCACCAAATACATCATCATCACCTTCTAAAAGTGCAGGATAACCTTTGTTGTCTAAATGATATAACTCTCCTTTCACTTTTGCAAGTTTACGAGATTTTATTTTATCCTTTAGGTAATTGTTATAATTGAAAAAACCCTTCATTAAACTACCATATACAAATATCTTTTGTGTCATATCCTCACCTCTACTAACAAATAGTTCCCCCTGTAACTTCTATGTCTTTATCATTTTTTATTGCTGCTTCAACAAAATATTCCAGTCCCTTTGTTATATCTTCAAGTGACATTGATGGAGTATTTTTTTTGTCTATTACTTGTTCTACTATGAAAGGAACGTGAATAAATCCACCTTTCATTTCAGGATATTTTTTTTCTATTAGATATAGTAGTCCATACATTATATGGTTACATACAAATGTTCCAGCTGTATTTGAAACTGCTGCAGGAATATTATTATCTTTTGCATTTTTCACCATTGTCTTTATAGGTAATTTTGCAAAATATGCATTTTGTCCATCTTCATATATTACTTTATCTATTGGTTGATTATCTCTATTATCAGGAATACGTGCATCATCTACATTTATTGCTACTCTTTCTACAGATAATTCATATCTTCCTCCTGCTTGTCCTATACATAGTGTTATATCTGGCTTTTCCATTTCTATTGCTTGCTCTAATTTATTTATTGAATCTCTAAAAACTGTAGGAATTTGAACTTTTACTATTTCTGCTCCTGCTATTTGATCTTTCATCTTTTTCACTGCAAGCCATGCTGGATTTACCTTTTCTCCTCCAAATGGATCGAATCCTGTAATTAAAACTTTCATCAAATCATCCTTCCTTTTATATTAAAATGCCAATGTATACATAAGTACTATGTGAATTACAAGCATTGTAAATGCAACTGGCACTTGTGAGATTATTACTCTATTTTTATTTTTCGTTTCAAGTATTGCTGCTGGAACTACATTAAAATTAGCAGCCATTGGGGTCATAAGTGTTCCACAATATCCTGCTGTAAGTGCAAGTACTCCTGCCACTGCTGGATTTGCCCCTTGAGCAAATACAAATGGTAGCCCTACACCTGCTGTTATAACTGCAAATGCTGCAAATGCATTTCCCATTATCATTGTAAATAAAGCCATTCCAACACAGTATGCTATTACTCCGGCTAATATATTTCCTTCTGGTATTATGCCTGATATTCCATCAGATATTACTTTTCCTACTCCTGCTGCATTAAATAATGCTCCAAGTGCAGCTAAAAGCTGTGGTAATATACTTGCTGAGCCTACTTGTTGTAATAGACGTGAACCATCATGACTTACATATTTTACATTTGTTTTTGTTGTTAAAAGTGCAAATGCTGTAGCTATAATTGCACCAAATCCAAGTCCCACTAATCCTCCTAAAGAAGTGAATTGTGCTACTCCAAATGCTACTACTGCTATAGAAAGTGCTGGTACAAATATTTTATTTCCTACTTGTTTTGCTTTTTCTTCTCTAAATTCCTCTGTAGAATTTTTAAGGCTACCAAATGTAACTTGTTTTGTTGCAGTTAAAAATCCCATAAATAATAATAATGACCCTATTAATACTGGTGGTACATATGGTCCAAATATAAATATAAGTCCTAATAATCCCCAGAATATTGTTGTTCCTATTCTCTTTGGATGATTTTCATCTTTAAATGCCATAATACCTGCCATAAGTGATACAAATCCTGCTAATATATAAATACCTTCTAATAATATATCTACCATCTATTCCACCTCATTTCTATTTGTTATATTTGTACTTGTATTTTGATTTTGTACAGTTTGTAATCTAGTCAGTTTTTTATCCAATAAATAGTATTGAACAACTGCTACTAAAAATGCTATTATTGCTACTGGAATTGCGGCTTTAGATACAGCAAGTGGTGTAACTGTAATACCTAATTCATCAAGTGTACCAACTACCAGTAATACTCCACCAGATGCTATAAATACATTTTGTCCATAAAAATTACCATAGTTTTCTGCTGATGCTGAATATCCTTTTAATTGTTCTAATTGTGCTTCTGAAAGTTGTCCATATTTATTTTCTGCTGCTCCCTGTGCCATTGGAAGTATTAATGGTCTAATAAATTGAACATGTCCTCCAAGTCTTAATGACAAGGCTGCTGCAACTTCTCTTATAAATACATAAATCATAAGAACTTTGCCTGCTGTCATAGAATTCAATTTCTTTATTAAATATGCTGCTCTTTCTCTTAATCCATTTCTTTCAAGTATCCCTATTACTGGAAGTGTAAGTAAAAATATTGTCATGTATCTAGTATTTATAAATGCTTCACCAAGTGTTGATAATATTTCTGTAAATCCAAGTCCTCCAACTAAACCTGTAACTATTCCTGCTACTAATACTACTGCTATAGTATCTAGTTTTAATATAAATCCTATTACTATAATTAGAATCCCTATTAATTTAATCATATGATTGCTCCCTTCTTTTCTTTTTTATATCTTATCGTAATATTTAATCATTTTCTGTATAACAGTATACAATTTTTGAATTGTTTGAATATTCTATTGTTAGTTATTTTATTACATTTTAAAACATTTTTCGACAAAAAATTAAAGTTATAGTTAAAAAAAGTCGATATATTATATATCTAAAAATGTGAAAAGGGGTGACTATTTGAAAAGTATAAAAACAAAACTAATAGTGTATTTTGCAATACTAATTATTATTTCATCTATTTCTCTAGGGCTATTTTCAATTATGACTGCTCAAGATTCAGTGACTAATGAAGCAGAAAAAGGGCTCAGTAAATTTGCAAATGAAGGTGCAAAACTTACAAACAGTAGAATAAATGCTTCTAAAAGTATAATTGAAATGGTAGCTGGAATAGAAGATGTTAAAAGCATGGATTTAGATTTACAAATGAGTGCTTTACGATCTCAAATAGACAATATAGATTTTCTGGCACTTGGTATTGTATATCCTGATGGTAATACATATTATCATGATGGAAGTACAGCTGACTTAGGCGATAGAGATTATATTAAAAGGGCTTTCGATGGAGAGACCAATATATCTGACATTTTAATAAGTAGAGTTACAAAGGAACCTGTTATGATGTTTGCAACTCCTATAAAAAATGATGAAGAAATAGTAGGGGTATTGATTGGTCGTAGTGATGCAAATATTTTAAGTACTATTACAAAAGATATGGTATATGGAAAAGAAGGATATTCTTTCATGATTGATAAAAGAGGAACTATAATTGCACATCCAGATAAAGAAAAAGTTCTAGATTCTGTTAATCCAATGGAATTAGCTAAACAAGATAAAAGTCTAGAAAATACTGCTGATTTATTTTCTAATATACTTAAAAATAAATCTGGAATTGAAAATTTTTCTGATAATGGTCATGATTCCTATGTGGCTTATCAAAATATAGAAGGCACTGATTGGCATATTGCTGTTACTGCAGATGAAGATGAAGTATTATCTAGTATACCTAAACTTAAAAGCAATATATTTTATCTTACATTAATAATTTTAGCTGTTAGTATAATTATTACATATTTAATGGCAAAAACTATTATTAAGCCTATTATAGTCATTACTAAATACTCGGATAAAATTGCTGAATTAGATATGACTGAAGATGTTCCAGAAAAATTATTAAAAAGAAAAGATGAAACAGGACGACTTGCAATTGCTCTTCAAACTGTTTCCAAAAACTTAAAAGATGTTTTAACTGATATAAGTAAATCATCTGAAAATTTAGCAGCATCATCAGAACAACTTACTGCTACTTCTGAACAATCAGCTACTGCAATAGATGAAGTTGCAAGAACTGTAGAGCAAATTGCAATAGGAGCAAATGATCAAGCTAAAAATACTGAAGATGGTTCTATAAAATCTATGGAGCTTGGCGAAATAATTGAAGATGATAGAGATATTATTCAAAATGTAACTACATCTACATTTAAGGTAAAAGATTTTATAAATGAAGGTTTAGAGGAAATAGAAAAGTTAAGTTCTATATCTCAATCAACTAAAACTGCTACTGAAAAAGTTAGAAGTGGTATAATTACAACTAATGAAAGTGCAAAGGAAATTGATAAGGCAAGTAGTGCTATAAGTGACATTGCAGAACAAACTAATTTACTTGCTCTTAATGCAGCAATAGAAGCTGCACGAGCAGGAGAAGCTGGACGTGGTTTTGCTGTTGTAGCAGATGAAATAAGAAAACTTGCAGTACAATCAAATGAATCTACTAATCTTATAGATAAAGTGGTAACTGAACTACAAAAGAACTCAAATAGTTCTGTAGAAATAATGGAAAATATGACCTCTATATTAGAAGAACAAGCACAAAGTATTGAAAAGAATAAAGAAAAGTATTCACTAATTTCTGAAGCTACAAATGGAGCTCAACTAGAAGTAGAAAAATTAAATGAGTCAGGTAATATGATGGGAATGAAAAAAGATGAAATAATGACTTCCCTTGAAAGTCTATCTGCTATTGCAGAAGAAAACTCTGCTTCCACTGAAGAAGTATCTGCTAGTATGGAAGAACAAGCTGCTAGTATAGCACAAGTTGCTTCAGCTAGTGAAAATTTATCAGAGCTTGCAAATGATTTACAAAATATAATTCAAAAATTTAAAGTATAAAATAATGAGACTTGGGATAATTATCCCAAGTCTCATATTATATTTATTTTTATTTAGCTACATCTGGTGTTACAACTGGTTTTATTGCATTTGCCATATAAAGTAAATACCTTAATAATACATATCCTACCATAAATATTGCCCAAAAAGTCTCGAATTTTGCTATGAAATTGATTATATTTGAACCATCTCCACTCATCATGAGATATTTATTTACCATATTCATGCCTATAGCAGATATTACAAATGGAAATGTAAATGCTGAATAGCTTGGATAAAATTTCAGCTTTAACATTTTAGGCATTAACAAAAGTCCATAAACTGTCATCACTATTGCTAAAGATGATAAAAATATTATCATGCTTAAACTCTTTTGTTCAAATGAACTCATATATCCTGCAAGTAGTAAGCTTGCTGGTGCTGCAAAAATTATAGTTAGTGGCTGAGCTGGTTCTGGTATACCTTTTATTTTAATGACTCTATATAATACTATTGGTATCAAAGGTAAATACGCTACTAATCCATACCAAAATATTATACGCCCTATATTTGATAAGCCATATGCTGGTGCTGTTACACTTCCTACTACTATTCCTACAAAAAGTACAAAATAACTTACAAATACTTTTTTTATATTAAAGTTAAATATAAATTTACTTATAAAATATAGCATTAAACTAACATTAAGTACTAAAGCAAGTATCCACATTCCAAATGCTATATTTGGTAAGTTTGGTTTTATATATGTTGATAAAATCATCATTCCCATAGGATATGTTGCAAGTACTCCTGAAACTGCTGGATTATTCAAAGCTTCTTTTAATTGATTTGGAACTATTAATACTTTTACAGTAAGCATTATAAATATAATACCAGAGATACTACCTAAAAATAACCTATATCCTGCTCCAAAAGGTGCTATCAAGTTACCAAGTGCAGCAAGTCCTAACATTAGTCCACAAATTGGTATTGGTAGTTTTTTTATTAAATTCATCATTAGCAAGCAGCTTCCTTTTCCTTGTCAAGATCTACTAAATTTAATTCTCTTACTATTATTCTTGCTGCTGTTTCTGCTATTTCCCCTGTAAAAGATATACATTGTGCTTTATGCTCTCCTGAAGCCATATCCATTCCTTTAGTATGCACGCTACAACATAAAACTTTATGATTTTTTCTAAATTCACCTTGTAACTCATTTGCAAGTTCTAAAGTCTTAACACTCTTTGGATCTTGTGGATTTGTTCCTTCTTTTCTTCCAAAGAAATATCCCATCATCATTACTCCACCAGATACTGCTCCACATACACATTTTGATTTTCCTATACCTACTGGAAATCCTGAAGCCATTGCTATCATTTCTTCTGGCATATCTATACCAAAGTTATTTCTAATAGATGCCACTACTGCCTCACTACAATAAAATTCTCCTCTTCTAAACATTCCCTCTGCATCTTCTCTTACTTTTTTTATGCTTATTTCTTTATTCATTTTATTACCCCCATTTAATATTTAATCTATATTAATTATAGGTAATATCATGTTAATATTCTATCATTATTTAACAATTCTATAATAGTAAAGATAATTATAGATAAATACTATTTTTATCATAATATTTTTTATAGCTTCACAAACTTAAATCTTTTGAGTTTTTTTAGAACCACGAGGATAGATTATTATTGCTAGTATTCCTCCTATTATTGCTGTATAAAGTTGTGGAAATGTAAATGTGGCTATTATAGCTGGTGGTACTTTAGGTATAAATAGTGGTAATATCATTCTAACTGCTATAGCTAAAGCGGTAAATTTTACTAATGCAGCTATTATTACTGCAATCCAATTAGTGTATTTTATCCTCATTTTATTTATTATATAAAAGGATAACACAAATAATATATTTCCTATAACTATTATTGGAATAAGAGGAGCAAGACCTATAATTCCCATTATAAATGCTATTATTGGTGTAAGTGATCCAATTATCACCCCTGATGTAGGTCCTATCATAAGTACTGACAGTATAAGAGTCATATTTACAAGTGGCCCTACTAAAGGCTGTGCAAATTCTCTAAATCCTATTTGAAATACTAATGCAAGCGCTAACAATAAAGATGTTCTAACTAAATTTTTAGTATTCATTTTTTCCCCCTTTTATATTTTTTAATTTCTTAATTTTTTCATTATATTCATCTGAAATAATTATTATTTTTATATTTTTTACATTTTCTCTATATAACATAAATTCTATAAATTCTAAAGAAGTATTATCTATAAATTTAAATTTATCTATCATTATTGTCATATGCTCTTCTAATGATATTTGCTTTATTATATTTTCTAATGATTTAAATATATTTATTTTTGTAGCCATATTCAATAGTGAATCTTTATCTTTTATATATCTCTGTACCTTAGAATTAACAAAGCAAATATTAAATAAATCACTATCATCTATATTTAACAAAATTTGATCATATATTTTTGCTATTTTGTCTATTAATTCTGATAATACATAGTATTCTATAGCTCCTAATGGATAAGATTCAAGAAATATTGAGTTTTCTCTAAATTTTTCTTTATCATATTCTTTTATTATATATAAATTAGAGTATTTATTTTTAGCATTTATTAGCTTAGATTCTGGTATTTCTTTTATATCTCTTTTATTATTTCTATTCATAATATTTTTATATGCATTTTTTATTTCAATTGCTGGACTAATATTTAATTCCTCTCTTAATCTTTTTACACATCTATTATAGTGATGTAATGCTTTATTTCTATCACCTATTTGAATATATATATTTATAAGTTCTAAATACAAACTTTCCTTTAAAGGATTAATTGATAATTTATCTTCTAATATTTTTATCGCCTTTTGATATTCTCTTCTTTCTTTGTAACTATCTTTTAGTTTGGTCAAAACTTTTATATAATTTCTCTGAAATTTCTCTCGTTCATAAAATACCCAATCATTAAATTCAGGACTATCTTTTATATAAAATCCTTCTAAAAACTCACCTTTATATAATTTTTTTATTTTTTCCAATGAGTTTATATCTTGATTTTCTACTCCCTTTTGGAATTCTTCTACATCTACATATATATCTATATTATTATTTAAGCTTATTGTTTCTTTATCAGAAATAAATGGATCAATTTTTTCGTTTTTTTGTTTAAATAGTTTTCTTAGTTGCCATATATTGTACCTTAAATTATACCTACTTGTATCAAAATCATTTGAATCCCAAAATATATCAGCTATTTTATTTCTATTAAACTTTTTATTTCTTTGTTCTGCCATATAAGTTAATATGCCTATTGATTTATGACTTAATTTATCTAAGATAGATTCATCATTTAAAAGTATATCCACTCTACCTAGTAAATATATTTTCAACTTAGCCATCTATATCACCTTTATTTTTAAAGATTATATAGCCTTGTTTTAATGTTAATTCTACATTTATATCTTTTATTTCTTCTTTTTTAACTTTTAAAGGATTTTTATCTAATACTACTAAATCTGCCCATTTACCTATTTCTATTGACCCCTTAATATCTTCTTCAAATACAGAATAAGCTCCATTAATTGTAAATAACTTTATAGCTTCTATAGGTGATATTGAATACTCTTTATTTGGATGATTTACTGCTGTATGTATTCCTAAAAGTGGATCTATTTTTGTTACATCACTATCTGACCCCCCTGCTATGATTAATCCTGATTCTACAATTTTTTTAAATGGATTTGTTTTTTTTCTTCTTTCACCTAATCTCTTATCATATAAATCCCCTTTATCTCCCCAATAATACTCATAGGATGGTTGCATTGATAATACTAATTCTAAATCTTTAGCTCTTTTTATATGTTCATCAGATGGTAATTCAAAATGTTCTATTCTATGCCTATGATTTTCCCTTTTATACTTTGTAAGTGCATATTCATATGAATTTAGTATTTGCTCTATTGCTCTATCACCTATAGCATGTACTGTTATTTGCAGGTTTTCTTTATGTGCATTTAATATAAATTCATTTAATTCTTCTTGTGAAAAGAACAGTCTACCTTTATTATTTTTTTGATCTGAATAATCTTCTTTTAATGCTGCGTTTCTTGAACCAAATGAACCATCTAAAAATATACATCCACCAATTCGGTTTAACTGTTTTCCTTTTACCATGTCTACATCTATTGTCTGATAGAACAAGTTTATATCTATAGGAAATTTCGTATTATTATTTATTATGAATTCTGCATCTCTATTATGAAATACAAATCCACCTTCCAATGCTCCAACTGTAGTTACACCTTTGCTAATTGCTAAATCTAATGCTTTATTTACACCTTTTTTTCTTATGCTATCTGAAAAGTTATTTAGTATTTGCCCTCTAATATATGCACTGGCTTTACCTGTTAATCTTCCATCAGGAAGTCCTCTTTCATCTCTTATTATACCCTCTAAATCAAATGGTATATTTAAGCTATTTAGTGCCATTGAATTAATTGAACTTATATGATATTCTACTCTATTTATCCATACAGGATGATTTGGAGCACACTTATCTAATTCATATCTTGTAGGCATACGACATTCAGATACTCTTAAATCATCATAACCTATACCTCTTATAAGTTGTCCTTCCGGTTTTTTATATGTAGCTTTTCTTATTCTTTCTTGTAACTCAACTATACTTTGTACATCACTTAAATCTACTGATAATAAATTTAATCCTGTTTGTACAAGATGAACATGACTATCATAAAATCCTGGTAATACTGTTTTTCCCATTAAATCTATTTTTTCTTTTGCATTATTTATATATTTTTTATATTCATCATTATTCCCTATATCTATTATACTGCCTTTATCTACAGCTATCCAATTAGCTGTAGATAGATTTTCATCTATAGTTAATATATCTCCATTGTATAATATCAAATCTATATTTTTCACAGAAAATTCCCCTCTATCAAATTGTCTTAATATTATTTTACCATATGTATTATAAAAAATCCCTTCATATAGAAGGGATTTTTTTATTTTGCATTTAATGTTGTCTTTAAGAAATCATATATTACTTCTGCAGTTTTAACTACAGTGTCTATAAGCACATATTCATTACTACTATGATAATTCTCACCATGAGGTCCAAATACAAATGTAGGTACACCTACTCTTGTTCCTAGATAATTAAAGTCACCTATGCTTGTAAAATAACTTGTTTGACCTTCTTTTCCAGTGATATTTTTTATACTCTTTTGTAATGCCAAAGTATATTCATTTTCTTCATCTACTGTATAAGGTAAAAATCCATCTGCTTCATCATTTGGAGCTTCTCTAAAGTTTATATCTACTTTACTCTTTATATTTGCTTTTTCTACTGCTCTATTTACTTCATCTACTATATAGTCTTTGTCTTCTCCTCTTACTATATGTCTAAACACTGTGAATTCTGCAGTGTCTGCTACACTACATGCTGCTCCTCCACCATTCATTTCTATTAGCGCAAAAGAGCCTTCACCTAATTTATCATCTTTTAATCCATCCATATTTTCTAATTCTAATATAACTTTCGATGCATCAGTTATTGCATTTATTCCAAGTTCAGGTGCTGCTGCATGAGATGACTTCCCTTTTAGTTTAACACTATAATTATATCCACCTCTTGCTCCAAGACATACACATGGAAAATCACATGCTGAAAATCCACTACTAGGTTCTGGAACTATGGCTACATCTATATCTTCTGTATATCCATCTTGTATAAGTGCATCTGTACCTAATCCAAATGGACCTTCCTCATCTGATACTAATGTATAGAGTATTTCTCCATCAAATTCATCTACTGTATTTTTAAATGCTTCCAAAGCAAGTATTATAGCTGCTACTCCTGATTTCATATCAAGTGCACCAAGTCCATATAAACGATTTCCTTGTCTTGTTGCTTTTAATGGGTTGTACTCCCAACCTTCACATATCTCTACTGTATCTAAATGTCCATTTAATAATATTTTTGGACCTTTTCCTTTTCCTTTTAAATTTCCTATTACATTTTTACCTTTAAATTTTGTTATCTTTTTATCTTCATATTCATGTATTTCTGTTGGAATATTTTTTTTCTTTAATAAATCATGTGCATATTCCATTATTTTATCTTCTCTGAAATAAGGGCTTTCTATTTCTATAAGAGAGGATAACAATTCTACTATATTTTCCTCATTTATATATTCCCTATATTTTTGTGTCAATTTGATTCCTCCTAATTTAAACTGTCTTTTCAACTGTGTCTTCATCATGATACGTATTTACTGATTCTATATCTCCTTCTTTAAATATAAATTTGCCTGTGAAAGAATATAGTATTGCTATTAATGGTGTTAAGAATGATAAGAATACATATGGAAAATAATCCATTGTAGGAACGCCTAATGTTCCTGCAAAAAATACTCCACATAATCCCCATGGTACAAGTGGTGATGTAACTGTTGCTGAATCTTCTGAAGTTCTTGAATTAACTTGTGGTAATATATTTAATTTCTTATATGCTGGTACTAGCATACGAGATGGTATTATTATAGCTATATATTGACTTGCTGAAAATAAATTTACTGCAATTGATGATAATACATGTGTTGTAATAAGTCCCTTTGCACTACTAACTAAAACAGCTATTTTTTCTAATAATACTTCTAATATCTTTGTTTTTTCTAATATTCCACCATAACTTAGTCCTATAAATCCTAGAGATATAGTCCACATCATACTTTGAAGCCCTCCACGACTAAGTAATGCATCTACTGCTTCTACTCCTGTTTCTGATACAAATCCATCATTCATAAATGCTAACATTTCTCCTAATCCATATCCTTGGAATATCATTGCAAATGCTAGACCTAAAAGTGATGCTATTACCATTACTGCAAGTCCTGAGACCTTTTTAACTGCAAGTATAACTATTACTACTGCTGGTATTAATGTTATAGGACTTATATAATAATTTGAACTTAATCCATTTAATATGCCATCTATTTGTGCAGTATCTATTGTTCCACTACCAAACTTAAATCCTACTATTCCATATATTACAAGAGATATTAAAAATGCTGGTCCTGTAGTATATGCCATAGATTTAATGTGGTCGAAAAGGTTTGCCTCTGCCACACCTGCTGCTAAATTTGTAGAGTCTGATAATGGTGACATTTTATCTCCAAAGATTGCGCCAGTTATAACTGCTCCTGCTGTAATTGGTGCTGGTATTCCAAGTCCATATCCAATACCCATAAATGCAACACCAAATGTAGCACCAGTAGTATATGAACTTCCTGTAGATATAGATGATACTGCACATACAAACGCTACAGTAACTAAAAATATTTTTGGTGATAATATGTTTAATCCATAATATATTAATGTTGGTATTGTTCCTGCTGGTATCCATGATGCAATAAGTACCCCTACTAGCATAAGAATAAGCATTGGAAGCATTGCTATTTTACATCCATATAGTATACCTTCCTGTACATCATCCCAACTAAATCCTGATATTAATGCTATCACTGCTGCAAATGTCGCTGCCATTATTAACGTAATATGTGTAGCATAATTTTGCTTTAATACGAATATCTGAACCGCCATTGCAATACATAAAAATAAAATAACTGATAAGGCTGCAATAAAACTTGGCCTTTTACCACTTGAGTCTTTTAAATTACTCATTTAATCACTCCCCATTTGTATTTGATTATATATTAACATACCATCGTGGTATAAATCGTTTGATTTTATGTTTATTTTCGATTTTTCAGAAATATTTATATATTTTATATAAAAAACTCTACATAAAGTTATTTTTTATGATATATAATAAATAACTATAAATATTTTTTCAAAAAACTCTTGACAAATATAAGTTTAAAGTTTAATATTGTATCTAATATAATTAATAAATGCATCGATGGAGAGAAAGATATCTAAATTTAATTACAGAGAATTGGCGTTGGTGAGAGCTAATATTAAATTGATATGTAATATACACTCCAGAGCAGATTTGCTAAATGAATTTTATTCTAGTAGGCAAATACGAATGCCCATCGTTACAAGGGATAGGATTGTTAGATCTGAAGTGATGACATATTGTCATAATTAGGGTGGTACCGCGGATATTAAATCTTTCGTCCCTATAACCATAAGTTTTTTAACTTGTGATTATAGGGATGGAAGATTTTTTTATTTGTAAAATTAATTTTAAAGGAGGAATAATCATGAAAAAAGGTAAATTAGTTAGTTTATTATCTCTACTGATTATAGTGAGTTTAATAGCTAGTGGTTGTGGTAAAACAAAAAGTAAAAGTACATCAGGTGAAAATACTTATCATATTGGAATAAGTCAATTAGTGGAACATCCTGCTCTTGACGATGCAAGACGTGGTTTTGAA
>NZ_QXXA01000023.1 GCF_009911265.1 Senegalia massiliensis
ATGTAATGATTTATTAGAAAAAATAAATTAACTTTTAAGAAGGTGATTTTATGGTTTTACCATGGGTTGATACTATAATTGATGGTTTAGTAGAATTATATCGTACTAGAAACATATATGAACTATACCAACAGTTAGATATAAGAGTCATAAAACTTAATAAAGATAATGCATTATTAAAAAAGGCTGAAGCAATGTATCAAAGGAATTTTTTTAATGATGAAGTTGTTTTTGTAAGAGATGATCTAGAATATCAATATGAAAAATTTATTTTGGCACATGAACTTGGACATGCACTCTTACATACTAAAACATATCAAGCTGCATATAATAAAGATTTAATCAATAAAGGAAAGTTGGAAAAACAAGCAGATTATTTTGCTCTTAGGCTCCTTCAAATTGAAATAGATAGTATAGATTATGAAGGCTTCACAATAGAACAAATTGCAAGTTCTTTATATGTAACACAAGAAAGTCTATCTTCACTATAGGTAGAGTTATTTTTTTATCTTAATGAGCGAACATATATTCCGTGTCATGAAACTATATCCCACTATAAATTAATTTAAAACTTATTTGTCATAATATTGATATAAATAAAGTTATGACAAATCAAAAGAAAGATAATGAAAAAGCATAGAGTTTAACTTCACTCTATGCTTTTAGTATCAATAGTTATGTGGTTTTTTATTAATTTGTCATAATGGATATTGTGACAAGCTCAGTATTGAATGCTTTTATGACATAGTTTACTAAAAGTGTGCATCTACTATTGTTCAATCAAAACTCTGCATTTTAGTCCTGTCATTTCTTCATCATCTAGCCACATTGTATAAACCATAAACTCAGTATTTCTGACTTCTGATAAATTACACAAGTTCTCAATAATGTAGACTTTAGATTGTTCGCACATCCTGTCAGCTTCCTCATGCTCTAGGTTTTGACGAATGCCGGGACAATCCACTCCGATAAAATGTACTTGTTTAGATATCAAGGCATTTATTAATTCTTTCGATAATTGAGGATGATTATTAAAATATTCTTTGTCTCCATAAGCATATTTTTCAATTTGACCTGTTCTGAATATTACAAAATCACCTTTGTCTATTTTGCTTATTTCAATATCATCGATAGATACTTCTGATTTTTCTCTCACATCAAACAGTACGCCTTTACTTTTGAAATACTCTAGTGGTATATTGCTTTTTTCATAAGTATCAAGATGAGTTCCTATATGTCCCATGGCTACATGCTGATTATATTGTGACTTTGCCCATTCAATTAAAGGGCTACTATTTGAAACAACTGTTGTTATATCTATTAACATTTTGACCTCCTAATTATATAAAAGTTGTTGCATATTTTTCTACTACCACGTCATTATAAACTTCTATATAAAGTATTAAATTTCCTTTAATTAAAAATTTATAATCTACTATATATGAGAATTAATAGCTAGAAAATGAACTGAATTTGTTATAATTCATATTATATAAAACTCTTTTTTTATAAATTTTTAGCTCCAATAATCTTTATGATCTATTGCATATTGTTTAAAACCAATCGGCTCTCTTCCTATGATTTTTTCTAAGTCATAAGTTATATCTTTTGCTGTTCCAAGCTTTGTCATAAGATATAAAAGTGTCATTACATTTGCAAACTCTTTAGGAGTTCCTCTCTTTATCCTTTCCTTTCTGAATCTTAAAAGACTTGGATTTTTATACTCTATTTTTCTTCCAAGTACTTCTGACAAGATCTTAGATACCTCATTATAATCAATTGCTTCTTTTCCAGTAAGTGTTATAGATATATTTTTATATTTGTTTTCTATAAGGCTAATTGCTGCTGCTCTTGCTATATCTCTTGTATCTATAAAACTTGTCTTTGAACTTCCTGCTGGTATATATAGTTCATCTCTTTTTTTAATCTCTTCCTTATGATTTGTATTTAAATTTTGCATAAAAAAACTGGGTCTCAAAAAGACATACGGTATGCTTAAATTTTTTATCATATTTTCAATTTTTCTATGAGGTACTATTGGATTCTTTTCAACACCAAGGAGTGATACAAATACGATTTTTTCTATTCCCTTTTCTTTAGCAGCTTCTAAAAAAGGAAGCATATCCTTTCTTGGATTTGCAAGATTTGGAGGCCTCACTAAAAAAATAGCTTGAACTCCTTCTAATGCATTTTCAAAAGTTTTCTTATCTAAAAAATCAAATTTTACTAATTCTACATCTTCCTTATCTTTAAATAGTTTTTTAGCTTTTTCTGTATTATGAACTGCTGCTTTTATATCCTTTTTTAAAACTATTAACTCATCTACTACATATTTACCAATATTTCCACTTGCACCTGTTACTAAATACTTATCCATTTTTTCACCTCATATTTTCTATTATCTTAATTATTGTATCCTTAAACATTTTAATTTCTTCATCAGTTAGTCCCTCTATTGCATCAGATATGACTAAGCTATTTATTTTTTCTAAACTTGGAAGTTTCGTTTTAGATTCTTTTGTTAGTTCCAATATAAATGACCTTTTATCATTAGGGTTTGGTGTTTTCTTTATATAGTTTTTGTCTATGAGTCTATTGATTATTCCTGATGCAGTTGGCTTGTCCATGTCTAGCCTTTCAGATATTTCAACTGCTGTAACTCCTACCTCTTTTCCATCTTTAAAAGAATTAATTTCAATATCTTTTATGATTGCAAACTGTGATACCGTTATGTCCTCTATTTCAAGTTCTCTATTTAATCTATTTTTTAAAAGTTTTGAACAATAATTTATTGCATAGCCAATATTCATTCTATCACCTCATCTTAATACACTTTAACATAGTTAGTGTACTAACTATGTTATCATTAATTACTAAAAAAAACAATTAAAATATTGCACTAGTTAAAAAATGATATCTAACCTAGTGCAATCTTTTAATTGTATATATGTGCGTATATCATAATAAAATTAATATTTATCTCTATTTAATTTTATGAATTTTAATTAATGTATATTTTGTAAAACTAGATATCAAATAATTATATTAATAACTATTTAATTTTCTTAGTTATTCCAGAACCATTTTCTAAATTACCATTTTTCATATTATATAAATCCACTGTATAATCAAAATTCTTCCACTCATCTTTTAGATTTTTAATATCATAGTCATCATTTTGTGAAATCATGTCTTTTATGTCTTCAACCAATATAGAATCAGATAATATTTTTGTATTTTCTTCAGCTTTGAACTCTGCTCCTTTTAATACTTTTTTAGTGAAATTTCCATCTTTCGCTGGTACATTAACAGACAACTGTAAAAAATAATTCTTCCCTTCCTTATAATCACCTCTAACTGAATAAGTTAAAAAAGATTCGGTTGAGAATATAGCACCTTCTTTAAATGGAATTGATGAATCAACTGTTTTGTCACCATTAAAAGAGCATCCTCCAAGAATTACTAAAAGTAAAATAAAAATTAATATATTCTTCCCCATTAGGTCACCTCAATTGAAATAATTTTTTATTATTCTTATTTTATTATTAAGACAAACTAATCACTTAATAAATTCTTCAAAATTTACAACATCAATTACTCCTGACCAATGTAGAACGGTCGATACAAAGTCATTAATATCCAATCCAGGCATTTCATATGTTTCATCATTATTTACAGTTCCTATCGCATCTTCAATGTAAGTTGTTTTAAACCCACGATCATTTGATACTATCGCATTGAATAGCCCACAATACTCTGTGTTGAATCCACAAATAATTAGGTCTGTTAAAGACTCATCTTCTAAAAAATTAGTGAAATTAGTGTTTGAAAACACACTTGGAACTGTTTTTTCAAACACTCTATCACAAGCTTTTAATATGTGATTGTCTAGTTTAGAGTTTTCTGAATTTGAGTAAATAATACTATCAGGATTTTTATCTATATGCTTGGTACCAAGGATCAAGTCTTTATTTTCTTTAAAAATTTCTATCATCTTTTTAATGATTTTATATTCTTTATCTAAATCAGCATGTTTAAAAAATCCTTTTTGTGCATCTAATATTAAGAGTGCTTTTCTCATACACATTGCCCCCATCTTTTAAACTTTTATTTGTAGTTCAATATTACAAAATATCAGAGAAATGGTCTATATTTTATTATGTGTTTTACTTATAATGCTCATTAATATAAACTCATTCTTCTTAGGTTAATCTTCTTCATCACTTACTATATATTAAGAATTTTTTCTTATATAAATTTGTAAAGCCTTAATGAGTAATGATATAACATTGGTTATTGTTCCTAATATTAATGCAGGGAAAATTGACATAATAACCAATAATATTATTTCTTGAATTTGTACAGGACTATTTAACATCGCTGCAAAAAAAACTACAGTTAAAAAATAAGAAATTACATAATCTCTCTTTCTTAATTTCACAGGTACCACTCCCTAAATCCCTTTAAATAATTTTAAAATACTTTCCTATTAAGTAAACTCAATTTCACCTTATTATACTACTCAGTTTATAAATAATACGACTTAAATGTTATGGTTTAAATTTCTCTGGCTTTGATACCCTCATTGATAAAATGTGACCACAATTTGTACATATATCTGCTATAACTTCAGAACCAGACTTAAATCTACTTTTAATTGGAAACATAGAACCTTCCCCATACGTATTCCCTTTCTCAATCTCTTCACATCCACAGACAGGGCATTTTATAATATTTTTCATTTAATCACTCCTCATTCTATTCGTAATTTTCTACTACTACATCATTATAAAATTCTATAAAAATTTACCAAATCCTTTATTTAAATATATGTATTTTACTATAAATAATAGCTATTAAATTTATATCTATTTGTTTAAACACCTTTGAAATTAAAAGGTATATAGTTTGATAGAATACTATATAAAAAATAGTAAGTTCAAAGTTCGTTATCAGACAAATATGTCATAGCTTTTTATACCATTTTATGTTAAAGTTACTATAGGATGTTTATTTTGTTTATAAAAAATATTAGCTTTAAAATAACTGAAAGGAAGTGGTTATTTTGTCAATGATCAGAAAGTTAATGCCTATAATATTAATTATTTTGGGAATATTACTTATTACTACCGAATATTTTCTAACACCATATATTGTTATGGGCATCGGTGTCTTCTATATTTTTGATTCAGTATATATTTACAAACAAAACAAAAAAAATTAGTACCATAATTATTAAAAAGAATATAAAATTTAAATGTAAAAGTAATGCTTAAAATTTTAAGTTTTAATGAAAAATAATAAATCAAAACATATGTTTTGATTTATTATTTTTTATACTATTTAGTTAATATAAATGTGTATTAGAGTAAAAATGATTAAACTATATTGATAATCAATCTAAAACTATTTTCATAATATTAGACTTATTTTTCAAAGTAATTTAAATTTCTATCATATTTATATTTAAAATATATATTATATTACTGAATAGTGCTTGACATTTTTATATGTTCTCTGCCAAAAATAATATTTTTTCCCACGTTGCATTTTGTATTTTCTAACTTCATATAAGTCTAACTTAAGTCCTCCTCTTGGATACTTCGTGTAAATAGCTCCAAGTGTCAAAACCCCAAGCCCACTGAGAACTCCTACTATAAGTGCAGTTCCTGCACTTATAGGTATATTAAAATACTTTAATACAGCTGCTGCGATTTTAGCAAGTCCTGAAGTTGATAAAAGAAGTCCTCCCGCAAGAGTACCATATTTTATTGAACGCCTACCTAAAAATCTTTTAGTGCTTAAAGGCGATATTGATTTACTATCAATGCCTTCAATATTATTATCAATTTTTATAGTCTTACCTGTGATACTTGAGTAAATTGTTCCTTTTATTTCATCTCTTAAAAAATAATCTTGGCTACCAGTCTCTAAATTTTTCATAGTTGTTATTGACTGATTTTTATTATTTATTTCAGTTATTAATGTTCTTTCACCATTTTCACTAATTATAGCACTACTGTCATTAATAACTTGAACCTCTATTTTAGAATCATCAACTAAGAAAACGTTACCACTATCAGCAAAACTAGGAGCTATACCTCCTATAATCAAAGTTACTACTAAAAAAATCACAACTAAAAATTTAATTCTCTTTCTTTTAAACAATAATATCACTCCATCCTTGTTATATTTTTTACAAATAATATAATATCAGAGATATAATAACATAGTTGTCGAAACTTGTAATATTTATATTTTTTTAATATATACTTATTTTACCATATCTAATATTTATTTTGTACTATAAATGTCAATAAATGTAGAACTTAGTAATCAGATAAATATAATTACTTGTATATAGGTAATTTTTCTTATATTTTTAATTTATTCGACAAGTATCGACTAACTTTTTAATTTATTTAGGTTATAATATAGTTACTTCAAGGGGGGTATTGCAGTGAAAAAATTTTTTATAGCATTTATTGCATTGAGTATTTCATTATTATCTATTTATTTATTAATTATGCTTATTATGAAAATCACTATAATGGTAAATTTAATTATTAACAATTAATAGGTAGTAGAGAATCTGATAAATATCACTACTCTTCTTGTAGATGGGCAAAGAAATACTACCAAGTAATGATATATAGTTTAAATTCAGAGAAATAATATTAAAGCTCAAAATCGTAATAATAATGCATCTAAAAATATTAATCATGTAAAAAAATATAATATTATCTTTTAAAATAAAAACAGAACACATATCCAAAAAAGTGTTACTTTATTCCACAAAATAAAAAAAGGAGGGATATTTATGAAAGTTGGATTTAGAAAACCATCTATTAAAAAGTCTATTAAAGCTAGGACAACTGGTAAGGTAAAACGTAAAATTAAATCTTCCATAGATCCTACGTATGGAAAGAAAGGAATGGGCTGGGTAAAAAATCCTAAGAAAGCTGCTTACAATAAAGTTTATAAGAAAACAACTTTTGGCTTAAGCGATTTATTCAAACTATTTAAGTAAACTAAGGAGGATGTAAAATGAATAACTTTTTAAGTTATGTACCAGGTTTTAGAAGTGATACTACTTGGAAAAAGATTGTAGCTGTTCTCTACTATTTATTTTCTATTCTTATTATATTTGAAGCTTTAGATTTCTTTTTATTTCTTATTGCTTCACCATTTGTAGTATTTGGATTTATTAATTTAATAAAAAATAGAAAGAATATAAAAACTAATCCAAGATTTATACTAAGTTTTATTATTCCTTTCATTGTTTTAATTGTTGGATTTGCAATGCCAACAGATAGTCAAGAAAATGAAAAGCAACTAGCTATAGAACAGCAAAAAGAAGATGAGCAAAAGGCAAAAGAAGAAGCAAAACTAGAACAAGAGAAAAAAGAAAAAGCTAGAAAAGAAGAAGAAAAGCGTTTAGAGGAAGAAAGAAAAGCTGAATTTGAAAAAGGTTTCATTAGTGCTAAGGTTACAAAACATGTTGATGGAGATACAGTTCATGTTACCACAGAAGATGGTGAAGAATTAAAGATAAGAATGATAGGAGTTGATACTCCTGAAACTGTACATCCTTCAAAGCCAGTTGAATTTTATGGAAAAGAAGCATCTCTATTTACTGAAGAAAAAATATTCGAAGAAACAGTTTACTTAGAAAAAGATGTTTCAGATAATGATAAATATGGTAGGGCCTTAAGGTATATATGGCTTGAAGTTCCTGAGGAAAAAGATCTTAACAATAAAGAAGTAATTAAAGATAAACTATTTAACGCAATGTTAATAGCTAAAGGATATGCTAACAGTTCTACTTATCAACCTGATGTTAAGTATCAAGAGATTTTTACTGAGCTTGAAAAAGAATCAAGAGAAGCTAATTTAGGTTTATGGGATAGTGCAAAATTAGAAGAATTTGAAAGACAAAAAGAGCAAGCTAGAAAAGAAGAACAGGCAAAGAAAGAACAGCAAGCTGCAGAAGAAAAAAAGAAACAAGAAGCTGCTAAGTCTCAACAAAGTTCTAGTTCTAGTTCTAGTAGTAGTCAAAGTGCATCAGCATCAGCACCTGCACAACCTAAACAAGAAACAGCCGCTCCAGCTGAACCTAATGTTCAAACAGTGCTAGTTACTCCTACGGGTTCTAAATATCATAGACAGGCATGTGGTAGAGGAACTTATACTGAAGCTACTTTGCAAAGTGCAAAATCAAGAGGATTAACTCCTTGTAAGAAGTGCTATTAGATTTTAAGTTTTGAATTTAGAAAAAGCTGCTTAAATGGTAGCTTTTTCTAAATTCAATAATAGTTTTTGATATTTGACCAAATAATTATTAAATTATTCTACAATAGACAAAGCAAAATAATAGATGACTTACCTACTGATAAATACAACAAGAAGCTTAGAAATAAAAGAAAGTTATAAAAATAAGCTAATTATTTTGCTCTTAAACCACTTAATATTAAAATAGATAGTATATATTATAAAGGATATCCTTTATAATATATATCAGAAGCATTATATATAAATAAAAAAGTTTAGAAATGTACTCATATTGAGTATTATATTTTTCATCGTTAAACCAAACATATATTCTTATAAAGGAGTGATAAAATGCAAGGTGGAGTTAGACGTAGAGGAAAAAGGTGGTACTACTACTTTGATGCAGGAGTTGTAGATGGCAAAAGAAAAAAGATTGAGCGTGTAGGTGGCAATACTAAGAAAGAAGCTCTAGAAGCTTTAAGAAATGCTCTCAATGAATTTGAGAAGGCTGGTACTATAGTGGATGAAACAGAAATGAGTACAGCTGATTATTTTGATTATTGGTACAAAGAATATGTTTTAATAAATTGCAAATATAATACTCAAGAATATTATAGACGTATTATAAAAAATCATATAAAACCTAAACTAGGGATATATAAAATAAAATCTCTTAATGCATCTAAATTGCAAGAATTTATAAACAATAAATATACCAATGGATATTCTAAAAGTTCTTTATCTAATTTTTTAGGAGTTCTTTCTAAAGCTTTAAAGATGGCAGTATATCCATATCAATTAATTAAAGAAAATCCTATGCAATATGTAAAGATACCTAAAATTCAAGAAAATAAAAAAGATGAAGAAGATTTAAAAATAATAACTAAAGAAGATTTTAATAAAATTATAAAAAGATTTCCAAAAGAGAGCACATTCTTTATACCTTTACAAATTGGTTTTCATACAGGTATGAGAGCTGGAGAAGTTTGTGGATTAACATGGGATCATGTAGATTTAGAATCCAATACAATAAGAGTTACTAAAACTCTTATACCTAAAGGAAAAGGTGTATGGGAATTAGGTCCTCCTAAAACTCAATCTTCATATAGAACTATTGTAATAGGTCAAACATTAGTAAATATTTTAAAAAAGCATAAGAAATGGCAAATAGAAAATAAATTAAGATATGGTAAGTATTATAAAGAATCTGATTTTGTATGTACTAAAGAAAATGGAACTCATGTAACTACAAATACTTTGAAATATTTATCTAGAGTGGTTAACTATGAATTAATGATAGACTTTAATTTTCACTCATTAAGACATACTCATGCTACTATGCTATTAGAAGCAGGAGCAAATATAAAAGATATTCAGGAAAGATTAGGTCATTCTAAGTTATCAACAACAATGGATACTTATTCTCATGTTACTAACAAAATGAAAAAAGAAAGTGTTGATATATTCGAAAAAATTATATCTAATAATAAGTAATTTGCCACCGAGTATAATTTTCGGTGGCAACAGGGTGGCAAATAGCCTATTTAAATTATTTATAATCTCTACAAGTTAGTTATCTTCTAGTTAGTAGAGTTACGCTTTCAACGTGTGTCGTATGCGGAAACATATCCACAGGTTGTATCTCTCTTGTTTTATATCCATTTTCATCTAAGTATTTTAAATCTCTTGCTAGGGTTGATGGATTACATGAAACATATACTACCTTTTTAGGATCCATTTTTATTATAGTATCTAATACTTTTTCGTCACATCCTTTTCTAGGTGGATCTACTACTACTACATCTGCTCTTATTCCTTGTTTGTAAATTTTAGGAAATACTTCTTCTGCTTTTCCTAGATAAAATTCTGCATTATCTATTCCATTTATTTGAGCGTTATTTTTAGCATCTTCTATAGCTGACTTTACTACTTCTATTCCATATACTTTTTTAGATTTTTTTGCTAAAAATAGTGATATACTTCCTATACCACAGTATAGGTCAAATACTGTTTCATCACCTTTTAAATCTGCATATTCTAATGCCTTATTATATAATTTTTCTGTTTGTATTGGATTTACTTGAAAAAATGATAATGAAGATATATTAAATTTTATATCTTCTATATAATCAACTATTTTATCTTCTCCCCATAATGTAATAGTTTCTTTACCTAATATTACATTGGATTTTCTAGTATTTATATTTTGTATTATACTTTTAACACCTTCAACATTTTCTAATATTAATTTTATCAATTCATCTTTATGTGGTAATTTTTTGCCATTAGTTATTAATACAATCATTAAATCTCCTGTTTTAAATGATGTTTTAGTTAATATATGCCTTATTATGCCTGTACCATTCTTTTCATCATAAGGCTGAACTTTATAGTTTTTCATATATTCTCTCATAACTTTTATTATTTTATCAGTTATAGGATGTTGAATTATACATTTATTTGTATCAATTATTTCATGAGTGCCTCTTTTATAAAATCCTATTTTAACAAAGTCTTCCCCAGATTGAACTGGAAATTGTGCTTTATTTCTATATCTAAATGGTTCTTCCATTCCTATTGTTTCATGTATTTTAATATCCTCTAATTTTGCTATTCTTTCCATATCATCAGTTACTTTTTTTCTCTTTATATCTAATTGAACATCATAATCTATTTTTTGAATTTGACATCCACCACAACTATCTACTACATGACAAGGTGCTTCTATTCTCCATTTTGAAGGTTTAGTAATATCTATGAATTCACCTACTCCATAATTCTTTTTTACTGTGATTATTTTTATATTACCTATATCTCCTGGTATTGCATCATTTATAAATACTGCAAAGTTTTCAATTTTTGCAACTCCTTGTCCTCTATGATTTAAATCTATTATTTCTACTTTATAAATACTACCTACTTTAACTTTTGATTTCAAAATTAACCTCCTAATAGTGCTTATTCTTTATTAATTATATCCTTTAATTTATAAAATTAAAAGTAAAGCTTAATAGACAAAAAAATAGCACACTTTATAGTGTGCCTAAAAAATAAGAATTGGTTGCCAATTTTGATTATATAGAAATTATTGCCATATTTATATAGTTTTAATCATCATCTCTATAATAAAAATGTACTTGTCCTGCTCTAATTTTTTCACTAAATTTATTTTTTATATATTTTTTAAATATTGTTCTAGTTAAAGGAATAACTAAACTAAATCCTACTATATCAGTTATTATTCCTGGAGTTAATAAAAGAGCTCCTCCTACAAGTACACATAGCCCATTTATAAGCTCATTTGCAGGCATTTTACCTCTATTTAAATCTGTTCTTATTCTCAAAATTATAATTCTACCTTGAGATTTCGCAAGGTATGCTCCTACAACTCCAGTAAATATTACTAAAAGTACTGTAGCAAATCCACTTGTAATTTCTGCAATTTGAAAAAGTATAAAAAGTTCTACTATTGGTATCACAGTAAATAATAATATAAGTTTTCCTAACACTATTTTTTCTCCTTTTCTATTGCTTCATTCAATTTATTCCATAATTCATTATATTTCTTCTTAAAATTAATAGGTTTTAAATCTTTATTTACAAATGCATGAATTGTATAACCTTCTGCTAAAAGTAAATTATCTCTTTTTCTTATTATATTATACTTATACTTTATTTTAACTCCCTTAAGTTTTTCAATATATGTTTCTATTATTATTTCATCATCATATTTAGCTGACATTATATATTTACAACCAACATCTATTACTGGTAATAATACTCCTTTATTTTCTAACTTTTTATAATCATAACCTAAATTTCTAAAAAAAGAAGTTCTACCTATTTCAAACCAATTAAAATAATTAGCATGATATATTACTCCCATTTGATCTGTCTCACTATATCTAGCTCTTATTGTAGTTTTATTTTTCATATTTTCCTCCAAAAATTGTTATATTTAACTCAATTATATCAGAAAATTAAAATAGTATAAAGGAATGTCGAGGTATTTACCTCGACATTTTTATTATAATACTCTTGCTTTTCCTCTATATATAAATCCTCTTATACTATCTACTGTTATAAGTTCTCCATCTTTAAGTTCTTCTAAAGCATTTTCTACTCCTACAATTACAGGTTTTTCGATATTAAGACCAACTACTGCTGCATGAGATGTAAGTCCACCTTTTTCAGTTATAATAGCAGATGATTTCTCCATATATGGAACTATATCTCTATCAGTGTTTATTGCTACTAATATATCTCCTTCTTTAAACTTTCTCTCTGCATCTTCTTTGTTCTTTACAATACATACATTACCAACTGCACTTCTATCTCCTATTCCTGTACCTTTCAATATAACCTCTCCTACCGTATGAACTTTAAGTAAATTTGTAGAACCTGCTTTTCCTACAGGTACACCTGCTGTTATTACTACTAAGTCTCCATTATGAATATATTCATTTTCTAATGCTGTTGAAACTGATTCATCTATTATATCATCTGTGTTAAGCGATTCTTTTGAGATAAGTGAATGTATTCCCCATACTAAATTAAGTTTTCTTCTAACCTTTTCTGATGTTGTAACCGCTATAATAGGTGCTGCAGGTCTAAATTTTGATACTGCTCGTGCAGTATATCCGGTGCTTGTAGCTGTTATGATAGCTTGAGCCTCTAAATCTTCGGCAGTAGTACAAGTAGCATGACTTATAGCATTTGTAATACTTGTTTCTTGTAGCTTTATATTTGAACGTAATATTCCTTCATAGTCTATAGAGCCTTCTGTTTTAATAGCAATATTTTTCATAGTCTCTACTGCTTCCGTAGGATATTTTCCAGCAGCTGTTTCACCTGATAACATTATAGCATCAGTTCCATCTAATATTGCATTTGCTACATCTGTAACTTCTGCTCTTGTAGGACGAGGATTTCTCATCATAGAATCTAACATTTGTGTTGCAGTTATTACAGGTTTTCCTGCTAAATTACATTTTTTAATCATCATCTTTTGTACTAATGGCACTTCTTCTGCTGGAATTTCTACACCTAAGTCTCCACGTGCTACCATTATTCCATCAGATACTTCAAGTATTCTATCTATGTTATCTACGCCTTCTTGATTTTCAATTTTTGATATAATTTCAATATCTTCTGCACCATTCTGTTCTAATATTTCTCTTATTGCTAATACATCTGATGCTTTTCTAATAAATGAAGCTGCTATAAAATCTATTCCATTTTTTATCCCAAATTCTATATCTTCTTTATCCTTCTGTGTTATAGCAGGTAAGTTAATTTTTACTCCAGGTACATTAACTCCCTTTTTATTTTTAACTTGTCCTCCATTTAATACTTTACATTTTATATCAGTTTGATTTATTATATCCATTACTTCTAATTCAATTAAACCATCATCTATTAATATTTTATCTCCATTTGTAATGTCTTTTGTAAGGTCTTTATATGTTATAGAACCAATATGTTCATCACCTAATATATCTCTAGTTGTTATAATATATTCCTGATTATCTTTTAATATTATACTTCCATTTTTGAAATCTCTTGTTCTTATTTCTGGACCTTTAGTATCAAGCATAATTGCTATAGGTAAATTCAACTTTTCTCTTACCTTTTTTGTTAAATCCATCCTATTCTTATGTTCATTATGATCACCATGAGAAAAATTCTGTCTTGCTACATTTAATCCATTTTTAATAAGCTGTGTTAATACTTCTTCATTATCAGTTGATGGCCCTAATGTACATACTATCTTAGTTCTTTTCATAATCTCACTCCTCATATTAAATAGACAATATTTTAGTTAACTTATACATTTCTTGATCTAAATCACGCTCATATTCTAATGCCTCATTAGTATTCATACTCATTATCTTATTATCTTTTATACCCACAACCTTACAAGTTTCACCTGCTAAAAGTAAATTAACTGCTTCAGCTCCCATTTGACTTGCAAGTATTCTATCTCTAGCTGTTGGACTTCCACCTCTTTGAATATGACCTAAAATTGTAACTCTAGTTTCTATTCCTGTTTTCTCTTCAATTTCTTCTCCTAATTGACTTGCATTACCTACTCCTTCAGCTATCATTATTATACTATGTAGCTTTCCTCTATTTTTTCCTTTTAATAGCTTTTTACAAACATTATCAACCTCGTAACCAACTTCTGGTACTATAATAGATTCAGCTCCTCCTGCAAGTCCAGAATACAATGCTATATCTCCACAATGTCTACCCATAACTTCAATAATATTAGCCCTTCCATGTGATGTAGAAGTATCTCTAATTTTACTAACAGCATCTAATACTGTATTTACTGCAGTATCAAATCCAATTGTATAATCAGTATAACCTAAGTCATTATCAATAGTTCCTGGTATTCCAACCGTAGGAAGACCTAACTCATTCAATTTCTGAGCACCTCTAAATGAGCCATCTCCTCCTATAACTATTAATCCATCAATACCAAATACTTCTAAAACATTCAATGCCTTCTTTCTACCTTCTTCTGTTTTGAACTCTTCTGATCGAGCAGTTCTAAGTTTAGTCCCACCTCTGTGAATAATATCTGCAACGCTTGACAATTGCATTTCTTTGATATTACCATTTATTAGACCATTATATCCTTGTTCTATACCTAATACTCGAACTCCATTATATATAGCAGTCCTTACTACAGCCCTTATTGCTGCATTCATGCCTGGAGCATCTCCTCCACTTGTTAAAACTCCTATTGTTTTCATATTATCCTCCTTACTTTTTAACCATCATGGACGCAATACGTCCCATTTTAGATAAAAATCAATAAATTTTATTTTTATTTTCAATATCCTAAATCAATTATTGCATTATAAACATCATTTGCTTCAAATTCAGGTGTCATTATTTGATAATTTTCTATATCTCCATCCTTTACAAATAATTTTAACTTTATTAAAAAACCTTCTTGAATAAGTTTTTCTTTCAATTCAATAGCTGTTTTCTCACCTTCAATTATATGAACTGCTGTCCACATGATTTACCTCCAAAAACACATATTTATATTCTACTTTGTTATTATACCATAAATTTTTTTATAATAAAGGATGTATCAAACTTCAAATCGAATTAAAAATCTATTTGAAGTTTGAATGTATATAATCATATCAATTTAATTGAATCTTCCCCTAATATACTCTTTAATTTTTCTACTAATTCTTTATTATTAATATTTACCCAAAAATCACGTGTTGCTCTCACAGTTTTTTTATCTTTTTCAAAATAAACATATACTGGAATTTCACCTCTATAATAAGATAATATTTTCTTTATGTCACTTAATATATTCTTATCTTTATCTTTTGAAATTTTAAGATAAAGTTTTTCATTTTTACTTTTCTTAAGAGGTGTTATAGAACTACAAATTATTTTTACTTCTCCTTCATCTTCAATATTAAGTTTACCTTCTACTTTTACTATTTTATCTTCTTCTATAAACTTTTGATATCGATCATAAACCTTAGGAAATATTATGAGTTCTATTGTACCAAATAAATCCTCTAAAGTTGCAAATGCCATCATATTATTGTTTTTTGTTATTTTATTTTTCTTTGAAATTATTATACCACCAATTTTTATTTGTTTTTCATTTTTTCCACTACTACCATCTAACTCTAAAAGTTCTGCTGTACTCAAAGTTGATATATTATTTAAAGTCTCTTCATATGATGAAAGAGGATGTCCACTAACATATATTCCCATCATTTCTTTTTCCATTGATAATAATGTTTTCTCTGGAAATTCATTTATATTAGGTAATAAATCTCTCTTTATTTCATTTTGATCTTTTGAACTTGAATTTGAAAACATATTATATTGACCTTTTATATTTTTCTTTTTATCTTGTTGAACCCCTTCAAGTACCTTTTCATATACAGCTAAAAGTTGAGCTCTACTACCTCTTATTGAATCAAATGCACCTGCTTTTATAAGGCTTTCTATAGCTCTTTTGTTTAAAGAATGGGAATCAACTCTACCACAAAAATCTGTAAGTGAAATGAATTTCCCTTCTTTTTTTCGTGCATTTACTATAGATTCTATCAAAGGTTTTCCAACATTTTTTACTGCTTCTAGTCCAAATCTAACTTTTCCTTTTGTTACTGTAAAATTTGAAAAACTCTCATTTATATCTGGAGGTAATACTTCTATTCCTACTCTTTTACTTTCTTGAATATATAATGATATACTATTAGTACTGCCCATTACACTTGTAAGTAATGCTGCCATAAATTCTACAGGATAATAATATTTAAGCCAAGCTGTTTCATAAGCTAAGACTGCATAAGCTGCAGAATGTGATTTATTAAATGCGTATTTAGCAAAATCTATCATTTCATCATATATCTTATTAGCTGATTTTTCGTCTACTCCATTCCTAATTGCACCTTTTATTTCAACATTACCATTTTCATCCTTTTTTCCATAGATAAAATTTTGTCTTTCTCTTTCCATTACATCCATTTTCTTTTTACCCATAGCTCGACGAACAAGATCTGATCTACCCATAGAGTAACCGCCTACATCTCTAACAATTTGCATTACCTGTTCTTGATATACCATACATCCATAGGTTACTTTAAGTATTGATTCTAATATTGGATGAGTATATTGAATTTTTTCTGGATGTGTTTTGTTCTCTATATATCTAGGAATTTGCCTCATTGGACCTGGTCTAAATAGAGAATTTGCTGCTACAATATTTTCAAACTCAGTTGGTTTTAATTCTTTTAAAAATTGTCTCATTCCAGCACTTTCAAATTGAAATACTCCTAAAGTATTTCCTTTTTGAAACATCTTATAAACATCTTTATCATCATAATTAGAGTTACTAAAGTCTATATTTTTATTATGGATCTTTTTTATTAAATCTTTAGCATCTCTTATTACAGTAAGATTGCGAAGACCTAAAAAATCCATTTTAAGAAGGCCTAGCTCTTCAAGTTCTGTCATTGTAAACTGAGTAATAATAGAGTCATTATTTCTAGAAAGAGGTACATATTCTGTTACTGCTTTTTTAGAAATTACTACACCAGCAGCATGAGTGGAAGTGTGTCTTGGCATTCCCTCAACATCTTTTGCAGTATCAATAAGTTTCTTTACTTTTCTATCACTATTGTAAGTTTCCTTTAATTGTTTATTCATTTCTAAAGCTTTATCAATAGTTATACCTAATTCCATAGGTATTTGTTTTGCTATATAATCCACCTCTGAATATGATATATCAAGTGCTCTACCTACATCTCTAATAGCACCACGTGCAGCCATAGTTCCAAATGTTACTATTTGTGCTACTCTACTATCTCCATATTTCTTTACTACATAATCAATAACTTCTTCTCTTCTTTCATAACAAAAGTCAATATCTATATCTGGCATAGTAACCCTTTCAGGATTTAAAAATCTTTCAAATATTAAATTATATTTAATAGGATCTATATCTATTATTCCAAGAGTATAGCTAACTAAACTTCCAGCTGCAGAACCTCTCCCAGGTCCTACCATTATATTGTTTTCTTTAGCATATCTAATGAAATCCCATACAATTAAAAAATAGTCAACATATCCCATGTCTTTAATAACTTTCATTTCATATTCTAGTCTATTATTTATTTCATCAGTTATCTTATCATATCTTTTTTGTAATCCCTCATAACATAACTTTTCAAAGTATGATTCATTTGTATATCCTTTAGGAACTTCAAATTCAGGCAAATGAAGTGTATTAAAATCTAATTCAACATTACATCTTTCTGATATTTTAACTGTATTTTCTAATGCTTGTAAATGTTCTGGGAAAACCTCTGACATTTCTTCATATGATTTAAGATAAAATTCTGATGAAGGAAATTTCATTCTCTTTTCTTCATCTATAGTTTTACCAGTTTGAATACATAATAATACATCATGAAATTTAGAATCTTTCTTTTCAATGTAATGTACATCATTTGTTGCAACTAATTCTATCCCCAACTCTTCGCTTAACTTAAACATACTTTGATTTACTAATTTTTGTTCTTTAATACCATGATCTTGTATTTCTAAAAAATAATTATTTCTACCAAATGTGTCTCTATATTTTTTTGCTATTTCTACAGCTTTGTCATAGTTTCCATTTATCAAGTTTCTCTGAAGCTCACCGCCAAGACAGCCACTTAAAACTATAATTCCTTCTTTATGTTTTTTTAAGACTTCAAAATCTACTCTAGGTTTATAATAAAATCCATTTACAAATCCTTCTGATACAATTTTAATTAAATTTCTATATCCAGTATTATTTTCTGCAAGAAGAACAAGATGGTATTGACTCTTATCTTTATCTCTATCTTTTCTTCTATAATCTCCTTTAGATATATATACCTCACAACCAATTATAGGTTTTATATCTCTTTTTTTAGCTTTTTTATAAAAATCAACGACACCATACATTACTCCATGATCAGTTATAGCTACGCTATCCATGCCCAGTTGTTCGACTCTATCAATTAATTTATCTAGTCTAGAAGCTCCATCTAAAAGGCTATATTCTGTATGGAGATGTAAATGAGTAAATTTATTCATTATAACCACCTTCATTAATATTAAAAAATAGATAGTATATAACTATCTACTTTATTTTATCATATTTTTTATTTATATTTCTAAATATATTCTTGTTCTAATTTATTTAATAATAAATCTTCTAATTCTTCTATTGCTTTTTTTTCATCTTCTCCTTGAGCATATAATTTTATTTGATCTCCCTGACATACTCCAAGAGCCATTATACCCATTATACTTTTAGCATTAACTTTTCTTCCCTTTTTTTCAACATATATTTTACTTAAAAACTTAGTTGCTGTTTGAACAAATAATGCAGCCGGTCTTGCATGTAATCCTATTTTATTCTTTACCACGACTACTTTTACTTCCATTTCCGTTCCTCTCTTTCTGTTTTAAATTTTGAGCTATCTTTTCTATTTTTCTTAATCTATGATTAACACCAGACTTGCCTAAAGGTGTACTTAACATATTTCCTAATTCTTTTAAACTTGATTCTTTATAATATAATCTTAAATTAGCTAATTCTTGTAGATTAATAGGCAACTTTTCTATGCCAATTGTATTTTCTATATATTTTATATTTTCTACTTGTCTAATTGCAGCATTTATAGTTTTACTTAAGTTTGCTGTTTCACAATTTACTAACCTATTTATATCATTTCTTATTCCTTTTACAACTCTTATATTCTCTAGTTCTAATAATGAATTATGAGCTTCTATAATATTTAATAAATCTACTATTTGTTCTCCTTCTTTTATATATACTACATAATAGTCTTTTCTAACTACTATTTTTGAATTTAAATCAAATGAATTTATTATACTAGATAAATCCTCTGCAAACTCTTTATCATGAGTAACAAATTCTAAATGATAAGTTTTCTCAGGATCACTTAAAGAACCTCCACCTAAAAAAGCACCTCTAATATATGATCTTTTACAGCATTTTTTTCTAATGATATCCTTTGGAGCTTTATAGCTAATATCTAATAACTTATTCTTATCTTTATCGAATAAACCAGTATCCTTTAAAATATCATTTACACTTTTTGAATCATGAATTATCATTAAGTAGTTATTATTTTTTTTCAATTGTTTATTCTTTCTTACCATGACCTCTATTTGTGAATTATAAAGTTTTTTAATTAATGAAAAAATCCTTCTAGCTATGGCAGCGTTTTCAGTAGAAAATTTGATATTTATATTTCCTCTTCCGGTTAGTTGAATTGTTCCGCTCATTCTTATGAGTGCTGCAAGCTCTGCCCTAGCACAACAAGTATTTTCTATATCTAATCTTGATAACATATTCTTTGTTTTAGATGAAAATGACATTTCCATCCCCCTAATCATTGTTTATTTCATTTATGGCTTTTTTTATTACTTCTTGTTCATCGTCATATTTAGCAAGTTCAGCTACTCTATCTATATGAACAAATCTAGCCTCAATAAAACCTTCTCTTTTTTGAGGATAACATTCCATACTATTTGTTCTCATTAAAAACCAATGAACTGTTTTTTTGACTAATTCATTATTTGAGTTTCTATTATTTCTAAAGCTATAACTAATACTATCAATATATTTAACTATATCAGCATGTACACTACCTTCTTCATAAACTTCTCGAATTGCAGCTTGTGATAAATTTTCATTTTCTTCTACTCTACCTTTAGGTAATACCCAATCTCCATTATACTTTTTTAACAATAATATTGCATTGTTAAAAATAACTACGCCTCCTGAGCTAGTTTCACATTTCATATAACCACTCTCCTCTACAAATATATTCAAGAGAAGTATATTAAATTCAAAATAAAACTTTAATATATTATATCATAATTATTAAAATTAAAAATAGTTGAATTAAATAATAATTATATTATACAATAGTATTATAGTCAAAAAATTCTTAAAAAAGAGGTGTGAATATGAATATTGATTTAAATTACACAAAAAATATTTTGAAAAACTTATTAATAACTCCTAGTCCTACAGGTTATACAAAAAATATAATTAATTATGTAGAAAATGAGTTTAAAAAATTAGGTGTTACCACTATAATTACTAAGAAAGGAGCTTTAATTGCAACTATTAAAGGTGAGAATGACGAACAGCATAGAACTTTATCTGCTCATGTAGATACTTTAGGTGCTATGGTTAAAGAAATAAAGGCAAATGGAAGACTTAAACTTTCTCAAATTGGAGGTTATGATTGGCATTCTATTGAAGGTGAATATGTAAAACTAATTACATCAGACCAAAAACAATATGCTGGAACAGTAGTATTAGATAAAGCTTCTGTTCATGTTCACGGAAGTAAAACCGATAAAAGTGATAGAGATGAAAATTCAATAGAAGTTAGACTAGATGAAAAAGTAAATTCAAAAGAAGATGTTGAAAAATTAGGAATATCTATAGGAGATTTTGTATGCTTTGATACTAGAACTGTGATTACAGATACTGATTTTGTTAAATCAAGACATTTAGATGATAAAGCTGGAGTTTCTATATTACTTTCCATAGCAAAATATATAAAAGATAATAATATAACTATTAAATATACTACTAATTTCTTTGTAAGTAATTATGAAGAAGTAGGCCACGGTTCATCTGCATCAATTCCTGAAAAAACATATGAGTTCATTGCTATAGATATGGCCGCTGTAGGTGAAGGACAATCATCTAGTGAATATAAAGTTACAATATGTCCAAAAGATTCAAGTGGACCTTATGATTATGATCTTAAAAATAAATTAGTTAATATTTCTAAAGAAAATAATTTAAATTATGCTGTTGATATTTACCCTCATTATGGTTCTGATGCGTCTGCAGCATTAAGAGCTGGATGGGAAATAAGGGCAGGTCTAATAGGTCCTGGTGTGGATAGTTCTCATGCCCATGAAAGATGTCATATAGATTCACTTATAAACACAATAAAATTAGGAATACTTTACTTAGAAAATAAATAGAGATGCAATTGCATCTCTATTTATTTTTATTCTATTGGCTTTAATTTAGCTATAAAATGTCTTAATACTTTTGGTTCATAACTAAAAGTATAACCTTTTAGTTGTTCCTTTCTTTTATTTATATTTTTAAATGCTTCTACAATAACATCCATATGATTATTTGTATATACTCTCCTTGGTATAGTAAGTCTTAATAATTCTAAAGGAGACTCTAATTGTTCACCTGTATCTGGATCTCTTCCTAATAAAAATGAACCAATTTCCACTGCTCGTATACCAGCCTCTTTATACAATTCTACACATAAAGACTGAGCAGGAAATTCATAGTATGGTATATGTGGTAACATCTTTTTAGCATCTACAAATACTGCATGACCTCCTACTGGCTTTTGTATCGGTATTCCTATTTTCTCTAGTTCTCTTCCCAAGTATTCAACTTGACCTATTCTACAAGTTAAATAATCTTCTTCTATTACTTCACGTAAACCTCTAGATAAAGCTTCCATATCTCTACCAGATAGACCTCCATAAGTAGGAAATCCTTCTATTGGAATCACATTTTGTCTAACACTTTCAAATAGTTTCTCATCATCTTTTAGAGCTATCATTCCACCCATATTAACTATTCCATCTTTTTTAGCACTCATGGTAAGTCCTTCACCATATGAAAACATCTCTTTTATTATTTCTTTTATAGATTTATCTTCATAACCTTTTTCTCTCTTCTTTATAAAATATGCATTTTCAGCAAAACGTGCTGAATCAAAAATTATTTTTAATTCATATTTATCTGCTAATTCTTTAACTTTCTTTATGTTTTCTATAGATACTGGTTGCCCTCCTGCACTATTACATGTAACTGTAATTATTATAAATGCACAACTTTCTTTTCCATTTTGCTCTATGAATTGTTCTAATTTTGCTATGTCAAAATTTCCTTTAAAAGGATGTTCTATAGCTGTATCGTATGCCTCATCTATTACTAAATTAACAGCTCTACCACCTTTTAATTCTATATGAGCCTTTGTAGTATCAAAATGCATATTTCCTAATACATATTGTCCTTTTTTAATTAACAACGGAAAGATAACGTTTTCCGCACCTCTACCTTGATGTGTAGGTACAAAGTAATTATATCCTATTAAATCTTTTATAGTTTCTTTTAAATTATAATAATTTCTACTTCCTGCATATGATTCATCACCTATCATAAGACCTGACCACTGATTATCACTCATAGAACCCGTTCCACTATCAGTAAGTAAATCTATAAATATATCTTCACTTCTAAGTCCAAATTGGTTATATCCTACCTCTTTAATTTTTTTCTCTCTTTCTTCTTTAGGTATAAGTTTTATTGGTTCAACCATTTTAATTTTATATGGTTCTGCCATTTTTTCATACATTTAAATAACCTCCTTTTTATACTATCACCTATTTTAAATATTCGATAAAAATATGAAAAATCCTTTATTTAATATCAGAAAATTCTATATTTGTTATGTGCTCTATTTCTTTTTGAGTCCGTTTCACATATCCTAGTTCTTCATCTTCTAATTTTATATTTGGAAAAAACAATTTAAACTCTGTTCCTTTTCCTAAATTACTATCTACTTTTATTATTCCATTCATCTTTTCCATAAGATTTTTAACTAAATTAAGTCCTAAACCTGTGCCACTATCTACCCTAGGTAAATTATATTTTATACTATTAAATTTATTAAAAATTTTAGGTATATTTTCCTTTTTTATTCCTATACCAGTATCTTTTACTGAAACTACTAAGTGTTCTTGACCTTCATATAAATTTACTAATATTTGTCCTCCCTCAGGAGTAAATTTAGTAGCATTTGATAATAAATTTAGTATTATTCTTTCATACTTATCTATATCTAATGCTACTATTTTCTCCTCAAATTCAGTATCAAATATAACTTCTATTCCTTTACTATCAGTTAAATCTATTATAGAATTCGTAAGTTCTTCTGTACAATGAACTATATCATAGTTTTTCATATCTAATTCTAAAAATCCAGCTTGAAACTTTTCTATATCTAAAAAATTATTTATAAGTCTAAGTAATCTATATGAATTAATTTTCATCATTTCAATATGACTTGTAACATTTTTACTTAATAATTTTTTATATTTATCTGTAAGCAGCAATTGACTTGCTGAAATTATAATATTTGCAGGTGATCTAAGTTCATGAGAAATCAATGAAAAGAATTTATTTTTTGTATTTAAAAACTCTGATTCCTCTGTTATATCCATTCCTGTTATTACTACTGATTTTATATTTTCATCTTCATCATATATAGGTATCCTTGAAAATTTCATAATTTTTTTAGTTCCATTTTGAAACTGAAGTTTAGATTTGCTCAATGTTTCAAAATTCTTATCTCTAATACTATCTATAGTATGATTGATTATATCACATCTCTGTGACTTTTCTATATCATAAAGTGATATTCCATATAAATCATCTTTCTCAATATCTACTCCTGTGACTCCATCAATTAATTTAATTGACGGGTTATTAATATATTGTATACGCAAACTAGGATAGCCAACTATCATAACAGCCATATTGAAATTTTCCATAACAGCCATAAATAATTTTTCTCTTTTTTGGACTTTCTGTTTTAAGAATTCGGAATATTCTATTTTATTTTTACTTCTTAATTGTTTTTCTAAAGTGCTTTTTATATGTAATAATGATTCATAATATTTAAATTTTTCTTCTTCATTAATCAAAATAATAGTTAAAATAGATAATAACTTATCTTTCCTATCATTTATTGGCACAGATATCTCTATATATTTATCATTATCAATTATAGAATACTCCCTATTTAAGAAAACTTCACCAGTAGCATTAATTCCCATAAACTTATTTTCCCAACATACACCCTCTACTAAATTAGTATAACTTAATTCATTTAAACATTCTGTGGATCCCCACTGTTTTAATAAGTAGCAATTTTTATCAAAAAAATTTATGCTTATATCATATTTTTTTTGATTAATAAGTAATAATTCTATATAAGGAGATATTTTATTTAAAATATCTTTATACTCTTTTATAGACTTATTATATTTTTCATTTGTATATTTAAATATACTCCTAGTTGTACTACTCATGCTATCCCACCTTTTTCTCTATTATATATATTATTATACAAATATTAAGAAAATCCTTCTTTTTTTAAATATATAGTAAAAAAATATCAAAAAGGGATATTAGTTCTTACTAATATCCCTTTTTGATATTAAAAAGTTTAAAATCTTAGACTTATACTTAGGAACAAGTTCTACAATTATACGACTAAGTTCAACTGTATCATGTCTAATATATTCATTTTTTATATCGATTAAATTATCTTCTATAATGTTAATATTATTAGCCTTTAAAAATTTTTCATCTTCCTTTGTTAATAATACAGGCTCTGACCCATCAAATGAATACTTTTCAAATATTTCCAAAGGTAATTTTTCATTATTTACTATTACATGATCAATTATATCTTCACTAGAATGTTTCAATATAGCAGATATATGATCTTTTACTGAGTAATTATCTGTTTCCCCAGGTTGTGTCATTACATTTGCAATATATACTTTATCTGCACTAGATTTCTCTAATTCTTCTACTATACCTTTAATCATTAAATTCGGTATTACGCTAGTATATAGACTTCCTGGTCCAAGCAATATTATATCTGCTCTTTTTATTTCTTCTATTGTTTCTTCAAGTGGAAATGATTCCTCAGGTTTTAAAAATACATAATCTATTTCACTATTTACCTTTCCATTAATAAGAGGTATATTAGATTCTCCTTTTACAGTTTTACCATTTTTAAGTTTGGCAAACAATGTTACATCTTCCAATGTCATAGGAAGAACTTTTCCTGATACTGCTAATACATTTGACATTTCTTTTATTGCAAGTTCAAAATTATCATATATACCATTCATTGCTGCTATAAATAAGTTACCAAAACTTTGTCCTTTTAAATCACCTTCAGTAAATCTATATTGAATAAGTTTTTCCATAGTGGGTTCTGTATCTGCAAGTGCCAATATACAACTTCTAATATCTCCTGGTGGAAGCATTCCTAAGTCTGAACGTAAAACACCAGATCCTCCCCCATCATCTGCAACTGTCACTACAGCTGTTATATTAGATGTATGATTTTTAAGCCCTCTTAATAATACAGATAATCCTGTACCTCCACCTAAAATTACAACCCTTGGTCCTTTATCTAATATTTTTTTCTTGTTTAACATTCCTGTAACTGAATTTCTACTTATATCAACTTCATATTTATGCTGATTTACTATAGTTAAAATTATTGTAAGTACCCTTCTAAGAGCAAAAAATGTAATTGCAACTCCAAATATAACCATAATTATATACATATAATTATTAATTATTATTAAATCCATATATTTATATATTGGAGATATTCCTAGTGATAATAATATTACTCCTATTATGCAAAGAATAACCCATCTTTTTATTCCAGATTTTATACTATATATTTTTTTCATAATTTTATCTACTACTCTATTTCACTATCTCTATGATTAATTATAGTTTTATAATTATTATTTTTTAAATATCTATATAATTCATTTGCAATAGTGACGGATCTATGTTTTCCACCAGTACATCCTATAGCTATCACCAACTGAGACTTCCCTTCTTTTGCATAATAAGGTATTAGGAAAGTGGTCATATCAATTAATTTATTTAGAAATTCTTTAGATTGGGAGTAATTCATTACATAATTTCTTACATCTTTATTATTTCCAGTAAAATCTCTAAGTTCATCTATATAATGTGGATTAGGTAGAAATCTTACATCAAATACTAGGTCTGAATCAAGTGGTATTCCATGTTTAAAGCCAAATGATATAACAGATATATTAAAATTATCTTTCTTTTCACCTTCCATAAATATCTTTTTTATTTCTTCTTGAAGATTTTTAATAGACAAATTTGTAGTATCTATTAAATAGTCAGATTTTGTTCTGATATCTTCTAATATTTTTCGTTCTTTTTCAATGCCTACGGTAATTTGTCCATTTGGAGAAAGTGGATGTGGTCTTCGATGCTCTTTATACCTTTTTATTAAAACATCATCTTTTGCATCTAAAAACATTATTTTATAATTATATCCAAAATCTTTTAGCTTTGATAAATTATCAAATAAATCATCAAAAAACTCTCCACCTCTTATATCAACTACAAGAGCTACTTTTTTTACATGATTAACTGTTTGATAACATAATTCAGCAAATTTAGGAAGTAAAGAAGGTGGTAAATTATCCATACAATAAAATCCTAAATCTTCCATTACCTTGATAGCTTGACTTTTACCAGCTCCAGACAGTCCAGTCACTATAACAAATTCCATATAATATCACTCCTATTCTTCGCCTACAATTAAAACTTCTCTTTCTAGTAATATTCCATGTTTATCTTTTACTGTTTTTTGTACTACTTTTATTAAATTTAGTATATCCTCACATGTAGCATTACCTCTATTTACAACAAAACCACAATGTTTTTCAGATACTTGAGCATCTTTATATCTTATACCACGAAGCCCCGATACATCAATAAGTCTTCCGGCATAATCACCTTCTGGCCTTTTAAATGTACTTCCTGCACTAGGAAGCTCTATGGGTTGTTTAGAGTTTCTTCTTTGAGTATAATCATCCATTGCTGCTTTTATTTTATCATACTCTCCTTCTTTAAATACCATTTCCACTTCTACAACAATTAGTTTTTTCTCATGTATTCTGGAATGTCTATATCCAAAATGCATCTCATCTTTATTATAATCTTTAATATCTCCATATTCATCAACGCATTTCACATTAGTTATAACATCTTTTAATTCCGTTCCGTATGCACCTGCATTCATAGTAACTCCTCCACCTATAGAACCTGGTATACCACTAGCCCCTTCTAATCCTGTAAGTGAATGTTTAAGAGCTTCTTTGGCGACTCTTGATACTTTTGCACCAGCTTGTGCTATTATTCTATTTTCATCTACTTTGATATCATTTAAATTATCATCTATTTTTATTACAAGTCCTCTTATCCCCTTGTCTCTAACTAAAAGATTAGTCCCATTACCAAGTACAAAAAATTCAATATTATTTTCATTACAAAATTTAATTAACTCTTGAACTTGTACTATATTATTTGGATATGCTACTATATCAGCTGGACCTCCAATCTTAAAGTATGTATGTTTCTTCATACTAACGCACTTTTCAATTTTAATATTCGTAAATTTATTATTTAATCTTTCATAAAATTTATCAATACTCAATAATATCAGCTCCTAAAAATATTTAAATGTATTTTATATACATACCTTATTATTGTATCATAAAATTTATGAATTTATTTTAAAACTATATTAATAAATACAAAATAAAAAGTTCTAGGAGAGAATGTCACCTCCTAAAGCTTTTCATAATTTATGCTATATTAAATGTTGTTATAAAATCTGTTCTTTTTCAAAACCTTGTAATCCTAAATGAAATTCTAAGTTATTCAATAAATAGTCTAATTTAATTTGATTGCAATTGATCTTATTGTAGAAAACCCACCACTTGGTCCCTTAATACTTTAGATATACTTTTTCTATCTTCATTTTTTTCATTTTCTGTAGCAAAATATACTGGACCTCATGTTTTTCATATAATTCTTCACCAACTTCCAACTATACATTAATTAAAGGAAATAAAGGTACTTAACATGCCTTTCCATACTTCAGATTCCCTTCAATTTCTTCACATATTTTATTATACAATATCGTATTTCCTTTAGAATATATCATAATTTTACATTTTTAAAACTTAACGATAATTTATTTCAAGAAAAATAAAAAAATTCAAAACCATATATTATTGTAATTTAAGAGCTTTTAATTAACAAAAATATGTTTATTTACTTATTATCACGAATATTTATTAAAGATTCTGTACATTTCAACAATTATTTTATATAATAAGATTTGAATAGCAAAATAGAAAGGTTGGGA